>DAISHW010000099.1:0-270 GCA_036822295.1 Bdellovibrionales bacterium
CGGTCTTGATCTTCTCGTTCACGCCCTCGTAACGCTTGGTCTCGTCCTGCTTGTCGTTCAAAGCCGCCTGCAGGTTCAAGAAGTCCTTGCGACGCGCCATCTCGCGCCACACTTGGTAAGGCACGCCGGCCACCGCTTCGGTGCTCTTGCCTTTGATGTAGCCCTTGACCGTGTTGTAGACCTCGAGCGGGTCGTGCTTGGTCGAAAGGTAGCCGTCGGTCTTGGTGAACCAATCGCGGTAATCTTTCTCTAACCAAGACAACGTTTTAT
>DAISHW010000099.1:327-8827 GCA_036822295.1 Bdellovibrionales bacterium
GTCCCCGTATTGGCAGATGTTCAGATAGCCGATCGTGCGGATCACGAAGCTTTCAGGCTGGTACACGGCCTTGAAGTACGGAGAGTGCAGCGAGTACATATTGCCGATCGCGCCCGAGAAATCCTCGAGAGCCAATTGCGTCCAACCCTGCTCGATCAGCGCGTTCACCCAAAGGGCGTGGTCTTTCGGCACTTGCATGTAGTACTCGAGCGCCTTGTCGTATTTCTTCAAGGCGAAGTTCATGCGCGCCAGATTGACGGCGGTCAGGGCGCGGATGTTCGAGTTCGAGGCCTTGCGGGCCTCGAGCGACGCCCACAGGTCCTGCAGTTTTTTGAGGGCCGCGGGCTTGTCGTTCAGGGCGAAACTGTTCATCGCCGACAGGAAGCGCGCGTCTTCCTTGTTCGGGCTCTTGTCGGACACGAGTTCGGCCTGGGCGCCCGAGAGTTTGAAGTCGCCGTTGCGGTACGCGCCTTTGGCGAAACGGTACGCGACGTCGTCACGCGACTCTTCGCTGATCAGCGCCTTCGGATTTTTCAAGCCCTTCATGATCTTCGCAAAATCGTCTTCGTAAATGACCGGCAGATCTTTGGCGAGAAGCTTGAGCGCGTCTTTGCCGAACTCATCGTCTTCGGCCACGACGAGCTCAGAGAGCTTGTCGAACGCCGCTTGGTGCATGGCGAGTTGATCCGCGCAGGCGCCCAAGTGGTAGGTCGCCTCGGCTTGGGTCTTCTCGGCCGTGGCGAGTTGGTTGAACAGACCCATGATCATGTGACACGAGCCGCCCTTTTCGAAAAGAATCAGCGCCGCGACCATCTTCATGTGCTCTTCGCTCAGCGGTTTGTACGCCAGCGGCTGGTAGTCGGGAACTTGCACCATGTTGTACTGGACCTTATCGACCATCTCTTTGCTGATCGGTTGGCCCACGGTGCGCATGTTGGCCAACAGGCCTTTCGCACCCATGGCTTTAGCGAACGGCTGGGCGAGCGCCTTGGCGGTGATCTTCGGATCGATCGGCGCCGGCCCCGGCAAACGCTTGAGGTCGGAAGGCTTCGACAATCCCCAAGAGAGTTTTTCGACTTTGAAATCGCTCTTCGAGATCAGGCTTTCCCAGCCGATGTCCAGGCGCGGAATCGATTTGGCGGCCTTGAGTTTCTTCCAGTCCACGACCGGGACGCCGCTCTTGTCGCGGCCCAGTTTCGAGGTGCCCGCGCGGCCGGCTTTCGCCACGGCGAAGGCTTGCGTGGCGCGAACGCCGTCGCGGGCGGCGCGCACTTCGGCCAGCGAGCTGCCCGTGGCTTTGCTTTCATATAAAGACTGGGATTTCAGCGCCGAAACCTCGGCGGCGGGCGCGATCTCAGCCACCGGCACGGATTCAGGTGCCGTGCCCTCGATCCGCGCGCGATCGACCGTGTTGGTATCGCCGGCCGGTTGTGATTCCGGTGCCGACACGACGACCGGAGCCGCGGGTGCGACGACCGTTTCGGATTTGGGTGACCAATAGCTCATCCAGCGATCGACCGTGGTCTTGACGGTCGTGACTTGCGTCCAGGTGGACGACGTGGAGGTCGTATTGCCCGTCTCGGTGAACGCCGCATAGGCGCTCGCCGAGATGAAACCGACCGCGATTGTAGTGACCCAAATTCGAGACTTCATGGTCTCTCCTATTTCCTGAAAACCCTTACCAGTAGAACGTGGCGCCAATTAAAAACAGCGTGTCGTGCATCGACTTGTCGCTGACTTTGTCGCCTTTGAGCATGCCCATCGAGTTGCGGTACTTCACCACTTCCTGCGTATGGAACTGGTTCTTCAAATCCGCGCGGATCGCGAACCATTTCGTGAAGAAGAAGTACTGAGTCACATCCAAGCCGTACGTGAACGCCGACTTGCCGGAGTTGCCGCCTTCCATCACCTGATCGTACTGGGTCATGCCGACGGTCGGCGTGAACGCCATGTCGAAGTAGATGATGCGTTTTCCCCAGAAGCTCATCTTCGCGTAGAACGGAACGATGTTGAATCCGACGCCGTAGTAACCCGTGATCTTGCCGTGATCGGGCTGCACGCCGCCGCCGAAGTTCGCCAGGTCGTTTGTCGAATCGTTGTTTTCCAGGTCGGCGCTCAGATAAGTCGCCTGCACGCCGTAACGCTCCGACCAGAAGTAGTTGGCGGTACCGCCGACGTAGTTGCCTTCGGAGTACGCGTCGTTGATCGGGCGTCCCCACTGCGGCGTCAGGAAGAAGGCGTGCGTCTTCGAGTACGTGCGGTTTTGCACGACCGAGAAGTCGGTGTCCTTCGGCGCCCAGTACTTGTTCTCCAAGTCGCTGATGTCGACTTTGTCGTCCGCGGGCCTAGCCGTCGGAACCGGGGCCGTCGCGGGGGCCGCTAGGGGGGCCGGAGCGACCGGTACCGATTTCTTTTTTCCCTGCGCTTCCGCGTTGAACGCGAGCGAACCCGCGATCAGCAGCATGCCGACCAGTGATGTATTCCAAGATCCCATTGCTCCCTCCTAAGGAGAATGTGTAAAGCGGGATCTCGCGCGATATACGGACCTGTTCTTAAGCCGATTACCTCGTGCTCTTGAACAAGAACGGATACGACACGAGGACGTTAGTCCCCCCCTTTGGAGTGGGGAACTGCCATCCCGCAATACGCCTCAGAATACATCCCTCAACCATGGCGTTGTTTAATGACGTGTTACCAATCGCTTGGGCCACCACAGAACCTGCGGCGCCAATCGTAAACTTAACCAATATCTTCCCGTACAGTTCCGGGCTCGCGCTGAGCTGGCGCTCGTAGCAGTAACGGATCTGACCGAGTTGCGAGCGGATCACGCGCGCGATCGCTTCTTTGTCGAGACCGCCGTCGACTTCGGTTTCCTCTTCGATCACGCCCACGTCCGCGTTGCCGACGTTGCCGAGCGAGAGGGCGCCCGAGCCTTTGAAACCCGACGATCCGCCGCCTTTGCCGGCCGTGCCGAGACCGCCGACCTTCATCGTTTCGCCGCCGGCGCCGCCGCCACCACCACCGAGCTTGTCAAGAGAGGATCCGCCGCCAAGACCGAGCGCGCGGCCCGACGTGCGCGAGTCCGGCGAAACGCCGGCCGCCGCCACCAAGTGCGCGTCTTTCGAAGCGCGCGCCGCGACCTTGCCGATAAGGGCGCCGAGCCCCGCGTTCTTCAAATTCATGACCACTTTGGCGCCTGGAGCTTGCTTGTTGCCGCCGGCCACTTTCGCGCCGCTGTCACCGCCCGGAGTCGACTTGGCGACGCCCGATTGCGATTGGCCGTTGATGTTCTTACGCAGCTTTTCCGCGATGGCTTTCTTCGCGCGAACTTTCTGTCCGTCGAAGATCATGCGCGTGTACTGGTTCTGCATTTCAGGGGTCAGCGTTTTCATTTCTTCTTCCGGCTTTTGCGGAACCAAAACCATCACGCCGAAGACCACCAAAAGCATCATCAGCGCCGCGACGATCGGAGCCTTGGTGCTCCTGTCGCCGGCCGCGCGGTCGCTCGTATCCTGCAAAACGTTCGAACGGGTCAAACGTTGTTTAACCGTGTAGTCGCCCGCTTCCGTCGTCACCCAGTCGTATCCGGTCGGAGCGTTCAAGCGGCCCACGCCGCCAAGACCCGCTTCGAACGACGCGCCTTTTTCAAGGAGCTGCGTGCGATGCAGCAAACCCTTACGCAAGATAACGACTTGGTGATAGGTGTACTGACCTTCGTTTTGCGCCAAATTTTTCGTGAACAGATCGCGTTCGAAATTGTACGGCGTGGCCTTGAGCTGGTGATTGCCGATGTGGATGACGGTCGCGCCGTCGATTTTGGCTTCGATCACGGGCTTTTTATTGACCCATGTTCCCGACTCCGAACCCAGATCGCAAAGCTGCCATTGACCTTCGTGCAAATCGAACGCGGCGTGCAGGCCCGCGACGTCGTCGCCGAGCAGGCGGATCTTGGCGGTTTTCGCGGAACCGACCGTCGTCGTGCCGGAGTTTTCCTCTAAGAGGTGGCTGCCGATCACGCGGTTCTTGTACTTATGTTCGATTTGGAGCGCGATTTTTCTCATAGCCATCACCCCTAGTTCAGATACTCGACGGATTCTAAGATGTTCTTCTCAAACTGGTTATTCACTTTGTAGAGCGGCAGGAACTTCACGCCACGTTTTTGCAAAAGGTAGGCGCCGTCGGGACTGCGCACTTGACCGTCGATGTCGGTCTCGTCGAAATCCACGGACTGGGTCTTGCGGTACTGAACTTTCTTTTTGCCTTCGGTTTTCTTCGCGTCCGCGGCGTGAACCGAGCCGGAACCGAACGCCAGAAGCGTCAAAAGAATCAATAGATGTTTCATTTGGCCACCTGACCTTCCGCGCTCGGCTGGCGCGAGGACACTTTGCTGTCCTTCACCGCTTGGGCCGTCGCCTTCTCTAAGGACTTGATTTTCTCATCCACGTTCACGCTCACGCCGTCATCGAGTTTTTTGCTTTCGGCGAGCGAACGGATCTCTTTGTACGTTTGCAAGGCATCGACTTGCTTCTTCAAGTGCGTCTCTTGCACTTGCGCCAAGCTCAAGCGCAATTGCGCGTTGCGCGGCACCAGGCGGATCGCGTCTTCGAGAGCCGATTCCGCCTTGGCCCAGTCTCGCGCCTTCATGCGCAGCGAAGCCATAGCAAGGGTCGCGCCCACGTGGCGGGAGTCGACGGCCAGGGCTTTACGGAAAAGCTTTTCAGCCTCGGAGTAGCTTTCCTTTTGCAGCGCCATTTGCCCCATCACGTAGTGCGCGTCGGTCAAGCTGGAGTTGAGTTCGGCCGCGAGCTTCAACTCTTTGAGCGCGGCGATGTCATCGCCCTGCTCCCAGTGCAAACGGCTTAGTTGATAGTGGAAGATGCCTTCGTTTGGAGCTTTCTTAAGGGCGAGTTCGAGCATCCACGCCGCGCGCGGCATGTCTTTGCGCGCTTCCGCCGCCAGAGCCATGAAGTACGCGCCCCACGGAGTCAGATGCGCTTTCACCGCCAATGCGTTACCGATCTCGTCGACTTTGTTCCACTGGGCGGTTTTCACGCAGGCATTGGCCAGAGAAACCATTTTGCGCCACTCGAGCGACTCGTATTTTTTGTCCGTCGGGCACGACGCCGCGGGCTTGAACGCGCGCAGATCCACCGCGCTCACCTTTTCGGTGTACGAGGGTTTGGGGGTCTCGAGCCGCAGATCTTTTTCCGCCGTCTTGGTCGTGGCGCAGCCCGCGAGCAAAAGCGCGATCGCGCTCGCAAAAATCATGTTTCTCATAGGCCCACTCCCGCGAGTACGGGCAAGACGATCCCGGGCTTTTCGATTTCCGGAACCAGATTGCCGCTGGCTTGTCCGTTCAACTTGTTCAATTCGCCTTCCAAGCGAGCCGCCGTGCCGTCCAAGAACTGCTGGCCGCGCGCGAACTTCACCGCTTGCGCGAGCGTGTCCACGCTCTTCTCTTCGAGCGGGATCACCAGGTTGTCGATTTCGGCGCGGAAAGCTTGGGCGTCGGCCTCGGTCAGTCCCCCCGGCACCGGCATTTCTTTGAGCGCTTTGACGTAGCTGGCGTAGCAACCGTACAGGCGCTCGAACGACTCGACACTCACGCGCGCGTCGCCGTACTTGATCGCGCTTTGGAACGCCTCTTGAGCTTTCTGCAGTTTTTCCGTCTTAATGGCCAGAACGGTGGCCACGCGCTCGGCGCGCGACTTCACGGACGCTTTCAGGAATTCCTGCTCCAGGATCTTCGCTTGCACCAGGCGCAGGCGCGCCTTTTGGTTGGCCGTCATGCCCGCGCCCAGGAGCCGTCGGGCCTCGTTGAACGCTTCGCTGTGATCGCCCTTGTTGAAGCGGCTCTCCACCATCTGCACCTTGGCCAAGTTGGCTTGGGGCTGCACGTTCATATCGATCATCATTTTATAAAGCTCGGCTTGCGAAGCCGGAGTGCCGTGGGCCTTCTCGAGCACATCGAGTTTGTTCACGAGCTTCAAACGCTGGTTGGCGTCGGCGCCGCCGCGAAGCTCGTTGTAAGCTTGCTTGGCGGGCGCGTAGTTACCGTCGAGCGCGTTGAAGTCGGCGGCGAGTTCTTTCCAGCGCGCGGCCGATTTTTCATCGCGTTGCGAGAGCTTCACCAGCACGCGGGCCGCTTCGGTCAACTGACCCATTTGTTCGAAGGTTTGCGCGGCGCTCAATAAAGCGTTGATGGCTTGCGGGGATTTCGTGTACTTGTCCGCGAACGCCTCGGCGCTCAAGGCGCCGTTCCAGGCATCGCCCAGCTTGAAATGGAGCTGCGTCGCGTTCCACATGGCTTTTTCGGTCAGCTCGGAATTCGGATTTTGTTTGGCGAAGGCCACGTATTCGGCCAGCGCTTCCTTGAACTTCGACTTCTCTTCGAGATCTTGCACCTGCAGGAAGTACGCCGTTTCATACAACTTGCGCATCTTGCCTTCACGCGAAGGATCGGCGCCGTTCAGCTTGATCAGCTCTTGCGTGTACGAGCGGATGCCCGCGTAGTCTTTTTTGATGTTCAGGATATCGAGGTAGAGATCCTGCGCTTTCTGACCTTTTTCTTGGTTCGGGAACTCCCGGCCCAAACGCAGGAAGGTAGGACCCGCTTCCGCGTAGCGCTCCTTTTCGTAAGCCAGGAGCGCCATTTTGTATTCGATATCCAGACGGTATTGACCCTTCGGATTGCGGGTCACGTACTCTTGTGCCAGGGCATGGAAGGTCTTCTCGTCCTCGCCCGACCATTTTTCGCCCACGGCCTTTTCGAGCGACAGAACCGCCGCGTACGAGGCGTCGTGACCGAGCTGGCCCGGAGCTTGACCGCGGCCGATCGCCGCGTACTCGGTCGAAGCTTGACGGTATTTCTTACGCGCGAACAGAAGCTCCGCGTAGGCAAAGCGCGAAGCGCCGTATTCCTCGCCCGTGCCCGGCGTTTTCAGGTAAATCTCGAAGGCCTTTTCCGAAGCGTCGGCGTAAGTCGTGTCTGACGGCAGTTTCTTCCACGCCTTGAGCCATTTGCGCGCGAGCTTGAGCGAAGTTTCGTTCAACGACTCCAAACACTCCGACGTGGGCTTCGGCTGGGCTTTCATCCAACGGCTGTCGGGCTGGCAAAGCGCCTGGAAGGTCTGCAGACGCTCGACCGCCTTGTCCTTCTGGCGCAAGTGATCGTAGGCGAGCACCAGATCGTTTTGCACTTTCGGAAGCAGCGGCGACGCCGGCAGTTCTTCCGCGAATTTATCCAGAACGATGCGCTGATCGTTGAAGCGCGAGTGACGCTCGTACAAAGAGGCCATGCGCAGCAGGATCGGGCCGACTTCGGCCTCGCCCGCTTGCTCGCGGAAATAGGCGTAAGCGTCTTTCGAGGGATAAACGTCCTCGAAGAAGATCGTCATGTCGGACAAAGCCTCTTTACGCAGATCCAAACGCGCGTCGATTTTCTTTTGCGCGACCATGCGGCCGAAAGCCACGACCTCTTCGAGCTTCTTCAGACCCTTCTGGGCATCGCGCATGTTGTAAAGAGTCCACGCGGCTTTATAAAGGCCGTAGGGATACACGCGCGAGTTCGGGTATTTGCGGATCGCATTGAAGTTGTCGAGCGCCAGGGCGAACTGGCTGCGGGTGAAGGCGATTTCACCGAGCGCCAAATAGGCGTCGGGAACCAGCATCGAGTGGCCGTATTTACGAACGAGCAACCAGTAAAGAGCTTCGGATTCCTTCTCTTGGCCGAGCGTCTGGCGCGCGAACGCGTGGTTGTAGACGACCACGTCCATCTGCGGATAGCCGGGATACTTCGCCTGCATGAACGCATAGGTTTCCGCGGCCTTTTGGATCGTGGCGCGCGAAGAGGCGTCTTTGATCTGGCGCGGGGCCAAACGAACCACGGTTTCGCTCTCGCGATGCACCTCGAAGAACCGATCGGTCTTCGATTTGCGCATGTAGAGTTCGGCCAACCGGAAATGCAAATCGGGCTCAAGCGGCGTGCCCTTGTGTTTCTTCAAGAGCATGAGCACTTGTTTGAGCGCGTTCTGTTCGGCTTTCTGAACCATCAATTCGGCCTTGAGCGATTTCAGGTCGTTGCCTTTTTCGTCGCCTTCAACCAGCTTCAAATCATAGAGCGGCGCGGCCTTCGCGGGTTTGCGCGAGGCCTTCGCGGCGCTCTTGGCCTTCTTGGCGTCGGCGGCTTCCGCGTTCACGGCGAGCGCGAGTCCGAGAGCCAGGATGGTTTTAAAAGTCAAAAGCTTCATTAAGCTACCTTCTTATAGAATTCTTCCTGCACGTCCTGGCTGAGAGACAGGAAGCGCAGTCCGTATTCGACCGGAGCGTCGCTGTTGACGAATTTCTTGCTGACCACTTCGCAAACGGCGTTGAACGCCGGGAAATCTTCGAAGCCGTTAAAGTGCACGAAAAGCTGCTGGCCGGGCACCACCAACGCGTTCTTCATCGTGATACCGACTCCGCCCTGCGAGATCTCGAAGCCCTGGCCTTTCCAGAGCGA
>DAISHW010000100.1:0-8763 GCA_036822295.1 Bdellovibrionales bacterium
AGAAGGTCGACTTCCCCACCTTTTAAAAGGGCGCGCAAACCATGAGCTTAGTGACCGAGATCTACCCGAAGTGGAGCGGCGCGGTTCCCGCCACCCTGCTGTTCGGCCCCGGCGGCGTCCTGCTTGAGGCATGGGAGGGCGACACGTCCCTTGAAGAATTCCAAACCAAGGTTCAACAGCATCTGGGGGACCAGTGAGTCAGAAACCGCGTCGCAGATCTCAGCCGAAAGCCTCCGAGAACGAGGCGGCGCTTGAGACGCAAGAGCCCTGGTCCGTGACCAATTATTTTCAGAATTCCTACGTGGTTTCCAGGTTTTGGGCTTGGTTTTCGCGTGTCGAGCTGAGCCCTAAAGTGCGTATCCCCGTGCCGCGCTTTCTGACTCACCGGGACCCTTAGGATCTTCCCAGTATTTCTATTGGCTTAACGGGGTTTGTTGGCTATACAGATCGTTTCCGGAGATCATAATGGCAAAGAAAAAAGGCAAAGTACGTATTATCACGCTCGAATGCACGGAAGCGCGCAAAGAAGGCAAACCGCCTTCACGCTACACTTCGAAAAAGAACTTTCAAACTCATCCGGAGCGTTTGGAGAAGAAGAAGTACAACCCTTCGCTTCGCCGTCACACGCTCCACAAAGAAATCAAATAAGTTTCCGCTGTTGGTCCCTGAGAGAACGAAACTCGTTCGCCCCCTCAGGGACTTTGTGTATCTGACGGACATCAACATCATAAAATCAACCGCCTGAAATCGACGGGCGAAACTGTTTCATTCACTTTCTCCCGCGGACTTTTCCGCGATTGTTGAAGCTCAACCCTGAACTTCTCTTGCTCTTGATTCCATTCTTCCACTTCCCGCGTGAGGCTCGGAGCCGACGACTCCGCGGCCTTCGCGCGTCTTGGCCATTTCAAGGCCTGGTTACGCTTGGACATAAATCCTCCGTATGTTTGGTCGCTCGCTCAAACGAGCTCCTGTTGGATTGGCGGAATTGCCAAAACCATAGGGCCACCCGCGCCCGCGTCAGACGCGAGACGGCCCGAAAAATAAAAATTTGAGTCAGACCTTGTAAGGCCTAAACAGGAACTTGGATTTTAAAGAAAATTGATTCGGCTAAATGACCGAAGGACGAATGGAGGTCGCCACTTCGCAATCCGTTACCGTCATCATTTGATTTTGCATCTTCTGCATTTGCTTATTAGTCATGCTACGACCCCCTTTCATAGGAATGAACTCAATCTACACGAGCGCACGCGTGTTTTTCAACTCAATTCTCTGTTTTCGTTGACGTGTCTTCACGAAGGTCGGTAGCTCGTGACATATCTATGCGAGGACTTTGGGATCGAGTTGGAATTTCGGCGTCATTACTGTGCGTGGCGCATTGCCTGCTGACGCCGCTTCTTGTGCTCGCTTTGCCGTTCGCCGGCGATTTCCTTTCGCACGACTGGTTCCACGTGGGTATCGCGCTGGTCGTATTTCCCGTCGCGGCTTGGGCGTTATGGAACGGCTACCGCCTGCACCGCCGCAAATCCGTGATTTACTTGGGCACGATCGGTTTGTTTATCATCGCGCTCGGCATGTTCATCGGCGCCTATAGCCACGAGTTCGAAGTCGCCGCGATGGTCTCGGCGGGATTGATCCTCGCGGCGGCCCACTACCAAAACTTGCGGGCCTGCCGCGCGCATTAAGACGATCAAGCCTCCAGCGGATCCGCGTCCTCGCGGCGCAAACGTCTGACGAAAAAATTGTACGACCCGAGCCGCCATAGAATCAACGCGAGCACGATCGCCGCCCAGCTGAATCATCCCCGTCTTGCCGTCGATCGCTTGCTCGGGCGGCACGGGATCTGTTTTACGCTATGTAATGTCTATTTTTTTAAAGGAATTCAAAGCCCTAAATCCACCACGACGGCCGCGTGGTCGCTCATTTTGCGCCACGGCTCGCCTTTCAAAACGCGGTAGTCATGAACTTGAAACTTGCGCGTGTACACGCGATCGAGCGGCAGAAGCGGCGCCCAACACGGAAAGGTGCGCGCGTGTTTGCCGGTGAAAGCGACGCCGCTCTCTTGCAGATTCAATTCGCTGGCCATGGGGTCCGAGAATTTTCTTTTCCAGTCGTTGAAGTCGCCGGCGACGATCAACGAACAGTCATCCGGAGTCGCCGAGCGGACGCGCTCGATCAGGCTCTGCATTTGTTTCTGGCGGCCCGTCTCTAGCAAATCGAAGTGCAGGCAAACCAAGTGCACCGGCCGCCCCTTGATTTCGACTTCGGCGTGCAAAAGCCCGCGGCGCTCCAGGGGATTGGTCGACACGTTGATGTTCTCGTAAGCTCGGAACGGATATTTGCTCAAGATGGCGTTGCCGTGATGACCCGTCGAATAGATCGCGTTCTTGCCGTATGCATAGTGATGCCAGATTTGATCGGCCAGGTACTCGAACTGCGAATCGAGCTCTTCTTCTTCGTTTTCCATTTCGACCGGGTGCATGCCCATCACCTCTTGCAGAAAAACGATGTCGGCATCGACCGCGCGAATGGCGGCCCGCAATTCTCGCAAAACGTATTGGCGCGAATAAAAACAAAACCCTTTGTGCATGTTGTAGGTCAGTATCCGCAACCGCATGCCGGACAGAATACGCCGGACGCGGAAACAGGGCAAAAAAAATGGGCCCCGTCAGGGACCCATTTTCGAAAACTCGACTTGAAACGCGGTTCAGTTCGCGATGCGCATCACTCCGACGCTCATCGTTTTCGCTTGCTCGACCGCCGCGTGAGCGTCGACCAGGCCCGAGCCGTATTCGTTGCCCGGATTCGGACCGAGTCGAATCGCGGTGGCTTTCAACAGGTCGCGCACTTGCGCGGGGCTCAGGCTCGGATTGACGGATCGAACCAGCGCCGCGACGCCCGCGACGTGGGGGGTGGCCATCGACGTGCCTTGGAAGCTCGCGTAGTCCGAAGCATCAATCGAGAACGAAACACGCACCGCCTGGCCCAGAGCCAAATCGGCTTTGGCTTGCTCGCCCACGCTCTGCTCGATCATGACCGCGGGAATCGCCGCTTCGGTACCGTCGTCGGTCAGCGAGCCTTGCATCAAGCCCGGAGCGTTGTTGAACATCACGACGCCGGCGGCGCCGTGAGCGATCGCGCGCTCGACTTTTTCCTTGAAGGTGATCTCACCGCGCGAGATCAACGCGAACTTGCCTTGCAGATTGATACCGGCGAAATCAGTCTCTTTGCCGAGTCCGGCGAAAACCAATTCGTTTTCCATCCGCGTCGCCAACGGAGAACCGACGAACGGCAGCGAAGCGATTTCGCTCATCTCTTTGCCGGTGAAAGCGATGCCCGTCGTCGCGCCGCGCCCCGTACCCATCGGCACGCTCGAAATCACGTCCACGCCGGGCCCCATGACGTCGAGCTCAGGACCCCATTGCGAGAACGGAGCTTTGATCAGAGCCGAATCGACTGCGCCCACCGAAAGCACGCTGTCGAACGCGGTGGGGAACGAAACTCTGGAGGTGCCGCCGTTACCGCTGGCGGCGACCACCATCACGCCGGCGGCCTCGGCACGGATCAACGCTTGGATTTCCGCTTCGCTGATGAAGAATCCGCCGAGCGACATGTTCACGACGCTGACGTTCTGCTCAACGGCGTAGTTCAAACCGTTCATGATGGCGATCGAGCCGCAGCCGTTCGCGGCGCAGACCTTACCCATCAAAAGTTTCGCCATCGGAGCGACGCCCACCAGGCCACCGGCCACGCCGTCCGCCAAGATGGTGCCCGCGACATGCGTGCCGTGACCGGCCAGGTCGTTGAAATCTTCCGGAGCGCCTTCCACCGTGAAGTTACGACCGGCTTCGAATTGATTTCTGAGCGCCGGATGACGCAGATCGAGACCCGTGTCGAGTACGAGCACGCGGGCGTTCTCGCCTTTCGTGGTGATCCAGGCGTCGGGCGCCTTCACCGCGAGAATGCCCCAGGGAGTGTCCATCGTCGGCGAAATGCGGCTCGAAGCCGGCGCTTTTGAGAACGTGGCCATCACTTTCGGCGCCGGGTGGAAAATCTCTTCTTCAACCAACGCGACGGCCGGATGCTGGCGCAGCGATTCGATCGCGGCCTGGTCATCCGATTCAACCACCAATATATTGAGGCTGTTCAGCGTCTGTTTAATCGCGGCGTTGCGATTGAACAATTTGTTCGAGACGGAGCTGTCGGTCGCATTCGCGGCCACGGCTTTGAACGTTTCCGGACTTTTAAACAAAACTGCGTAGCGTTTGCTTGCCGCTTGAGCACTCAGTCCAAAACTCAGCGCGACCATCGCGGCGACGACTCGGAAACCCTTCCCTGAAAACATTTATCCCCCTTATTCCTTGAAGCCCAACTAGACTTCGGTCGAGAAAAATTAGACCGAACTGTTGAAAATAATGCAAACCGTTTGGTTCCACTTTGGAACTATTCATTAGAATTTAGTTAAGTCTTTGAAATCAGGCGCATGCATGGTGCGTCAGGAAGTGCGAATATCCGATGCTGCCGTCACCCGCAGACCTCCGCTACTTCTTGGAAATCGCTCAACAAGGGAATCTGACCCGAGCCGCACAGCGCCTGGGGGGGCAGTCAGCCGTCACTGACATTGGCCGTGCGCCGACGTTCGCGGATAAGATCTTTTTGCTTTATCGCGCCGAGAACCGCTCGGTGACGGCGATCAAGGCGCTTTCGGAAGCCGTTCAGCGCGGGGCTTCGCGGCCACGCCCCGATGAACCATCCCGATCGCCGCCTGGCGGGTCGGGAAAATCACCATCTCTTGAATATTGACGTGCGCGGGTCGCTCGAGCGACCAGACGACGCTCTCGGCGATATCTTGCGCGCTCAACGGCTGCATGCCTTTGTAAACCGCTTTCGCGCGCTCTTTGTCTGCCAAGCGCACCTCGCTGAACTCGGTTTCGACCATGCCGGGCTCGATGTTGGTCACGCGAATGTCCGTGCCGAGCAAATCCATGCGCAGCCCTTCACTGATCGCGCGCACCGCGAACTTGGTCGCGCAGTAAACCGCGCCGCCCGGATAAACCCAACGGCCCGCGACGGAACCCACGTTCACCACATGACCGCGGCCGTTCCTCAACATATGCGGCAGCACGAGCCGCGAAACGCGCAAAAGCGCACGCACGTTCGTGTCGATCATCTCGTCCATTCGCGCGGGATCGGAATCTTGCAGCTTGTCGATTCCGCGCGCCAGCCCGGCGCTATTGATCAGCACGTCGACGTCCGCAAGAGATTCTTCAAGGGCGCTCAGATCACCGCGCACGTCGAGCGCGTGGATTTTCACGTCGACGTTCCGGAGTTCGCTTTTCAGTTTCTTCAACCGCTCTTCGCGGCGGGCGGCTAAAACCAGGTTCACGCCCTTGGACGCCAGAAGCCGGGCCGTCGCTTCGCCGATCCCGCTCGAAGCGCCGGTGATCAGCGCGCGCTTCACGATCCCGCCTGAAAGGCGCGAAAGGCATGCGGCAAGAAATCCTTGAAACGCCGTTTTTCAATCACCCGGTCCATATTGCCCAAGTACACGTCCATCTCATCCGGGCAAAACTCCGCCAGAGCCTGCAAACACAACCCGCACGGAACGGTGGCGTTGGCCTGGCCCGAGACGATGACCAAGAACTCGGGCTGGATTTTTCCGTGCGTGGACACCGCGCTGAACAAAGCCACGCGCTCGGCGCACATCGTGGCGCCGAAGCTCGCGTTCTCAACGTTGCAACCGCCGATCGCCTCGGCTTGTCCTTTGAGTTTCAACGCCGCCCCGACCTGGAATTTCGAATAGGGCACGTGCGCCCGGGAGCGCGCGGAAATCGCATGTTTATACGCTTTTTCGACATCGTTAGAGAGCTGCATCCGGGCCTTATACCCGTTGCAACGGTCTTGCACATGTACTAGTTATAGGTGACGCACGACGCTGTTAACGCGTGAAAGTGATATGATGGAAACCCATTCCAAATCTCCGAATCTGGCCGACGTGGCCCTGCTGCCTCCGGAAAAAAATCTGGAACTGACGCTCGATGAGGTGGGGCTCGAAAACGTTCAGACGCAGATTCGTTTAGAGGGTTTGATGTTGCCGGCCAACGCTCTGGCCACCGTTTCGTTGGTGGACAAGCGTAGCCGCGGCATTCACATGTCGCGCATGTTCCGCGTGCTCAATTCACTTTACGAACATGAACTGACTTGGAACTGGCTCCATCAAGGTTTGGAAGAAATGCTGCTCACCCACCAGGGGCTATCCGACGCCGCGGTGTTGAGCGTGTCCTTCGACTTCCCGGTTTTGCGCTCAGGCTTGGTGAGTGGCTTGCCCGGTTGGCGCAATTATCCGGTCACGTACCGTGTGGCGCGCAAAAATGATCAGGTGACTTCGACCCTGGAAACGCGCGTGCTGTACTCGAGCACCTGCCCATGTTCGGCGTCTCTCAGCCGCCAGGCCATTCAAGCGAAATTCCGCGAAGATTTCCCGGACGGCGATTTCCATCGCGAACAAGTTCTGGAATGGCTCGGTCAATCGACGTCGATGGCCGCGCTGCCCCACTCGCAGCGCAGCCAGGCGCTCTGCCAATTCGTTTTGAACCCCAAGGAACCCGCGCCGTCGACTTTAAGTCTTATCGACACGGTCGAAGCCGCGCTCGGTACTCCCGTGCAGGCCGCCGTGAAGCGTGAAGATGAACAGGAATTCGCGCGCCTGAATGCGCGTCACCTGATGTTCTGCGAAGATGCCGCCCGTAAGATCAAAGCCGCGCTCCTTCCCCGCCCGGAACTTTCGGACTTCGCGATTGAGGTCCGACATTTCGAAAGCTTGCACCCTCACGACGTCGTCGCAAAGGTGCGCAAACACGACGCCTTTTCTTAAATAACGGCAATCATTGAGCGTTCTTGCCAAGAGAACCGGCCCCAATGTCTGCCGCGCCGACAAACCGAAATATTTTGCAATAAGTACCCAGTCTTAGTGCTTTGCGTCATAAAATGCGATATGACGCTCCCATAATGTTAGACACCCTTATCGTACAGGTGCTCGCCGTCGGGTTGACCGTGAGTCAGCTCTTCAACTTGCCGCCTGAAAAATTCAAGATGCAGTTCCATCCGCAAACCGATCAGGCCGAGGTCGTCGAGATCCTTAAAGGCGGCTGCCAACTCTTCGAGAAGGAGTTCGCGGACGAGATGAAAGAAGAGGACGTCACCTTCGACGATCTCTTCAGCCTGTTCGTTGAAAACGCGGAATCGCAAGTCGAGCAAGCCAAAGAGATCATTCAATCGCCCCTGCCCGCCAACGTCGCGGCGGAATCGGTTCCCAGCGTGGACCCGAACGCCACGGCGAGAAAAGACGTTCTTTCGCAGCTTCTGGCACGCTTGGACCCGGGCGCCTTCCGCATCGCCTATGGTTACTTTTGCAAGAGTGAAGTCGGAAAAGATCTGACCCGCTTGCATATTCCGCAGGCGATCGAGCTCTACAACAAGTCACTGGCGAATCTTCCCGACGCGAACGCGATAAAGGACGTCAAACTGCTTCAAGCGTCGCAGATATACGACATCAATGGCGACCGTTTCGCCGAAGTCTATAAAGATCGCAACCGCCGCTACGACATCTCGATCGCGGAACTGCCGAAATACGTGCCCCAGGCGTTTGTCGCCCTCGAAGACAAAACCTTCTACAAGCACAACGGATTGGACATCCGGGGAATCGCCCGCGCCTTTGCCAACAACATGATGAAAAAAATGACGGGCAGCGAGGGCAAACTCGTTCAGGGCGGGTCGACCATCACGCAACAGGTGATCAAGAACGTGATGCTCACCGATGACGTCAAAGTCGAGCGCAAGATCGCCGAGATGGTGCTCGCCCGACGCATCGAAACGATCCTGACGAAAGACCAAATCCTGGAGCTTTATCTGAACCGCATTTTCATGGGTCGCGCCTGCTGGGGCATCGAGTGCGGAGCCCGGGCCTACTTTGGCAAGAGCGCGAAACATCTGAGCGTGGCCGAGGCCGCGCTGCTCGCGGGTCTGGTGCAAGGTCCGAACTACAACCACACGGAACGTCAACCCAAGCGCGCTCTGGGTCGGCGCAACGAAGCGCTGAACGCCATGAAAGCGCAAGGTTACATCGACGCCGCGACTTACAACGAAGCGATCAAAATCGACGATGTCGCGAAAATGGTCACGGCTTACGAACCGCCGCGCCGCAAAGGCGGTTACGCGTTCATCGATCAAATCAATCGCCAAGTGAAAGAGATCACCGGCTCGGAATCGCTCGTGGATCATTCTTTTAAAGTTCACACCTCACTTCACCCGCCGCTTCAGAAAGCCGCGGAAATGGCGCTTCAAAAAGGCCTGTTCGAGTTCGACATTCGCGCGGGCAAGACCGGATGGAATGGCGCGACGGACTCGCTGGCCAACGCCATCGCCAGGAACGATTCGAAATGGCAGGATGAATTCCCTAAGGTCATCCCGAAACTCTACGATCTGCACTGGCCGCTCGCCGTCGTGATCCGCGCCGGTAAGAGCGTCCGCGTCGCCTTGCAAGACGGTCGCGAAGCCGATTTGGTCCGCTTTTCCAAAGACAGGCCGAAGGCGCTGCAAAATGTCATCGCTTCGCTGAAACAGTACGACCTGATCAACGTCGAAATGCGCGAGGGGAAAAAGAAGGGTACCTGGATCGCCGAGCCCCGCTTTGGCACACGCATTCAAGGCAGCGCCGTCGTGCTCGAGAACAAAACGGGTCGCGTATTGGCGATGACCGGCGGGGTC
>DAISHW010000101.1:0-8354 GCA_036822295.1 Bdellovibrionales bacterium
CCGGCGTACTGGCGGGTTTGATCGACTACGGCAAAACTTTCGTGACCTATTTGATTCAGCACTTCTGGATCTTCGTTTCCGAAACCTACGGCCTGATGTTCTTCACCAGGCCTTCGGGATGGGGAGGGGCGCTGCTCTGGCTGAACACCCTGGCTCTGCTGTCCGTCGCGGGCTTCATCGGCTTCCATTTTTGGACGAAGGGGGCGAAAGAACCCGGCGATCAATCGCGGCTGAAGCTCGTCATCAAACTGCTGGCGTTTTTCGCGCTCACCGTCGTCTTCCACAGCGTCTTGATGAGCTTGGTGGTCGGGCCCTACGGCCCCTATTACTACGCGGGCATTTCGAGCTTGCTGTTGCTGCTGGCGCTTTCGATCGGCTTGGTTTGGGTGCCGCCCAATCTGCGTTTGCTGTCGATCGCGCCGTTGCTCGCCACCAACATATTCGTGCACGTGCATACCAATCAGGCGATGAAGCGTTATCACTATTATCCGTACTCCTATGGCTTCATCGACATGTTCACGGGCTGGACCAATCGCTTCGAGGAACCTGTCGTCACGCCGCTCTACGTTCGCGAGCTCAAGAATTTTTACCAGCTGCACGGCAAAGAGAAGTGCATGGCGCTTCCGCTCGAATACAATTGGTTCGTCGCGACGTCCAACGTCCGGATCACGCGCGAACTCCATCGGAACACGCCCGCCACGCCTGAGCTTTGCGACGGCACCTCGTGCTGCGCGGGCGAAAACCGGCCCGCGTGCACCGTGTTTTGCGGAACCTACGACCAGTGATCCTTAGAAAATCTTTTCGCGGACCGCCCAGAAGTGTTTCTTCTTGCGGGCGATCACGAACATCGGCGCGCGGTAGCGGTCGGCGAGCGCCAACACGTCTTCGACCGTGTGCACGTCCAGATTCATTTCGGGCACGCGCAAGTGCATGCGCGCGAACGTCAGATAAAACGCTTGGCGGCGCTCCTTCGAGTCCAGGTAGTAATATTCTTTCAACACGTTCGCGTCGGCGTCGAAGTAGCGCACCTCGAGCCGGTCGCCGCCGCGCTTGTCACGGCTCTTCGCGAAGTGCATCGAGTCGACCCGCATGACGTGCGCGTCCTTGAGCGCCATGGCCTCTTTGAGTTTGCGGTCGTCATCGATGAGCGCATGCGCGCAAGAACGGCACTTCCGGGCGGCGATGTCGTTTTCGGATCCGCACTGATCGCAGCGTTTGAAGCGGAATAAAAATCCGCATTCCCGCCCATCGGCGGCGCCCTGGCATTTACGGCCGAAATGCTCTTCGACGAAGCCGTCTTCGTTTTGGATCCCCCAGAACTGATTGATCGCGCCGCATTTCGGGCAGGGCACGTCGACGATCACCGCGCCGCTCGACGGTTTGTCCTGGTCGATCTGCGGAGAATACAGATCATGATCCTGGCCGGTGTAATCCAAGATCAGGCAATCGGTCTTGCCGGGGCTCAACCTTAAGCCGCGCCCCACGATCTGCTGGTACAGGCTGTCCGACTCCGTGGGGCGCAAAATCGCGATCACATCCACATGGGGCGCGTCGAATCCCGTGGTCAAAACCGAAACGTTCACCAGGAATTTGAGCCGCTTTTGCTTGAACGCCGCGATCGTCTCTTCACGCTCGCGCGACCCGGTCTCGCCGACGATCAACGCGGAAACGAAGGGCGGCAGCGAGCGCATGATCTCGCGCGCATGGGCCACCGAGGCCGTGAATATCATCACGCCCTGGCGCTCGCGCGACATCTCGATGATGTTGGCGATGATCACCGGGGTGATGCGCTTTTGATCTTTGAGCAATTGCTCGATTTGGGCTTGATTGAAGCGCCCGCCGTGCAGTTTCAGGCTCGAAAAATCGTAACAAGCCACCGGCGAATCAATGAGCACCGGCGGGGTCAGGTACCCCTCGGCGATCATCTGGCGCATGGTCAGTTCGAAAATGCATTTTTTGAAGAAGCGCTCGGATCGGGTGCGCTGAATTTTACGCGGCTCGTGACACTCGTAAATCCAACCCGCGCCCAAGCGATAGGGCGTGGCCGTAAGGCCCAGAACGCAGCACTCGGGATTCTTGTCGCGGATCTTGCTCAAGACTTGCCGATACTGCGTTTCGCCTTCCATCGCCACGCGATGACATTCGTCGATCACGACCAAAGAGAAATCCGCGAAAAATTCACCGGGCGCCCGCGCCACGGACTGAATGCTGCCGAAAATCGTTTTTCCGGCGGAATCTTTGCGGTCCAGGCCCGCCGAAAAAATACCGGCATCTAAACCCAAAGCCTGATACTTCGCGAAATTCTGTTCGACCAATTCACGCACGTGCGCGAGCACCAAAACGCGGCCGCGCGCCCGGCGCGCGAGCTCCGCGATCACCAAGCTCTTGCCGGCGCCCGTCGGGAGCACCACCACCGCCGGCGTCCGCTCCCGGCGAAAATGCCGCAAGGTCGCACGGACCGCGAGTTCTTGATAGGGGCGAAGCGTGAACATGACGACGTTATAGCTCCGAATCGACCGCCCTTGAAGTCCCATATTGAGACGAGATCCAGACCGAGCTTGAGAGAACGCGGCGCCGGATTCAGTCTGCAAACAACAGCGTCGCCGTGCGCTCCGGCCTGGAAGTCCTGGCGCATGCTTATGGCGGGCCGGCGAAACGTCCCGCCGACACGGTTAAGATCACGTTCTGAAAATCACTGAATGACGATGCGGACGTTTTTCATTCCGCCGTACTGCTCGACCAGTTGGTAGATCGGCGTGGCGTTAGTGACGATCGCGTCGAAGACGATCTCTCCGTTCGTGTCGATCGCTTGCACGCGGTTTTCACCGATCGAAATCCCGATAGTGAGCAAGCGTTTGCCCTGACGGGCTTGCTTGCCTTGCGGATCCACCAAATCGAGCATCGAGTTTTCCGAATTCAAGGCGGCCTGTAGAACCGGGATCGTCTTGGGGCGAACCAACGGACCGATTTGATGAATGGCGGTGTAGGCGAACGCATGGGTCGAGAACAAGCTGAACAAACAGATGCACAGGGCTTTCATCGCGGGCTCCTTCGAAAAACGCCTAAGACTGAAGTCGTTTTAGGCGTTTACGAGCGCTACGACAAGCGTATTGATTTCAGCGCCGAATTTTAGCGCGGACGAGCGCAATGGCCTTCGTGCTGGCATTTAATCATCATCTGGCGCAGTTCCATAAGCTCGTTTAATGAATAATCTAACTCGCTGGTATAGCCCGCGTCGACGGCGCCTTTCTGCGCGATCGAGTTGAACGCGTTCACGCCCTGGAACGCGCGGGCGTCGAAACGCTGATGATTCGCCGAGGTCGAGCGGAACTCAAGCGGGCGGCCGGAGTGAAGCGCATCCAAGAAACGCTGCCGTTGCTCCTCGGCTTTACGAAGTCCGCCGTGCATATTGCGCCAGCATTTCACTTCGGCGATCTCTCGCACCCGGCCGGTGCGGTTTTCAAATACCACGACATCGAGTTCGCCGATCGTGCGGTGACCGTTGCTGTAAGCGATGCCGGTGACCACGGTGTAATCGGATTCCGGGTAGCGGTCGCGCGCGGTCTCAAGGCGGGCGACCTCTTCGCAGACGGTGCCGGTGATTTCGTAATCGCGAGCGCTGTCTTTGAGCGCCTCAAATTCGTCCTGAATGGTGGCCTGCGCGAACGATGTCCATAGGCCGATCAACGTGACTAAAACTAGATTTTTCATGAATCCCCCATGCGAAAGCTTTGCGGATTGGCAAGGGGAGGTCATGTCAGCGTTATGTCAGCGGGCTTACGGCTATCCACAATGAATGTGGATAGCCGCGGTCATGTCATGCGCGCGCGACGTATCTCGCGGTAGCCGAGCCAGGTGAGTCCCACGATCGCCGCCGTCCACGTGAGCAACCAGATTTGAATCATGCCGCCGACATCGAAATTCACCGCGGTGTCGAAGGCGAAACGGAAAATCCCCCAGGCGACGGCCAACGACAAAATTCCGCCCAGCGTGGTGCCGACCAAACACAGGCTTCCGTAGCTCACGACTTGGAGCCACCAGATCTGCGAGGGTTTGAGACCCAATACCAGCAGCTGAGACCAATCCCGGCGCGCCGAAACCAGCTGAAACATCAAAATAATCAGGAAAACGAAGACGCCAAGGCCCAGCGAAAGACGGCTCGAGGTTTTAAGCCCCGTGCTCATTTTGCCCACGAGTTCCGAGATATTGTCGAGCGTCTCTTGCACGTTGATCGACGTCACGTTCGGAAACCGTTTGGTGATCAGGGTTTGCATCTGCGGCGGAGTCACGCCCGCCTTGCGGTCGATCGTCATCACCCAGGTCTTCGGCGCGTCTTCAAGCACGCCCTCGGGGAACTGAATGAAGAAATTCGGTTGAAAGCTGTCCCAATCGATTTTTCGCAAAGACGCCACCCGCGCGTCGATCTCCAGGCCTTGCACATCGAAGCGCAAAAGATCGCCGAGCTTGAAGCCCAAACGATTCGCGTAAGATTCTTCGACCGAGATTTCGGCGGGGTCGGAACTCACGTCTTTCCAGTCTTTGCCGCTCACGATCGTTTCGCTCGGGCTCAGATCTTTACGAAAAGTCAGGTTCACGCCGCGATTGCGAAAGCGGGCTTCGTTTTCATCCTCGCGCGTGGACCACTCGCCGACCTGCGAGCGCTCGAAGGACGCGCCGTTCACGGTCAAAATCCGCGCGCGGATGAACGGCGATTGGTGCGGCGACACCAGGCCGTTGTCGGAAAAGAATTTCCGCACGTCGCCGAGCTGCTCATCTTGCACGTCGACTAAAAACAGCGCCGGTCGCTCGGTTTTCTGGGGGGAACGCAAATCGTTCACCAAAGTTTTTTCCAGATGCGGCAAGAGCTGCGAAAGAAGTCCGGCGAGCGCGCTGACGGTGATCAGCAACAGGCTCGTGCCGAGCCGCCGGGTCCACAGCGCGGTCGAAAGGTGCAGCAACCAACCCCAATGGGCGCGTCGGTAAACGGCGACGAGTCTCAGACTCAAGTAGCCGAGCAGGGCGATCAAAACGACGCTGAAGGACAGCGCGCCCAGAAAGGCTCCGGTCACCTTCCAGCTGCGCGCTTGCAAGAACGTCAAGCCCACGAACAGCAGCGACGCCAACGTCAGCAGCACCAACAACGACGACACCGAAGCGCGGGCGGCGCTGCGCTCTTGGAACAGCGCCAGCGGTTTCTCATACGCGACTTGAGTGATCGATTGGAGCAGAAGCACCCAGCCGGCCATGGGGCCGACCAGCAACAGCAGCGCCGTGTTTTTCCATGACCAAACCAGTTCGAACTCCGAGGGCAGCGAGGCCTTCACGATCGGCAGCAAAGCGTTCGCTCCGAGCCATGCGAGCCCTCCGCCCAGCACCACGCCCGCGCTGAGCACCAGCATGAGTTTGGTCAACAGCAATCGCTGCGCTTCCCGCGAAGACATGCCCAGGCACTTCAAAATCGCCGTGCTCGTCGCCTCCCAACTCAACCAACGCCGGCCCAAGTAATAGACGCCGATCCAACCCAAGGACAGGGTGATCAGTCCCGTCAGGCCCAAGAAATCGAGCAGCCGGCTTAAGACGCGTAGCGAACCCTGCTCGAGATCGGCGGGCACCGTGACTTGCAAACCGGGATCGGGAAAATCTTTCTCCAGGCGCTCTTTTAAATCTCTGGGCGGCGGCTCATTAAAAGCGGCGAGCAGGGTATCCGAGTACGGCGAGCCGAATTGCACGAGCCCCGTTTTCGCGATCCAATCGCGATGCATGTACACGCGCGGCGCCATATTGCCGAAGCGGAACGTCTGCGAAGAATCTTTCGCGATCACCTCGGCGATCCGCGCTTCGAGTTGTCCCACGCGCACGCGTTCGCCGACTTTGACGTCCATTAAAGCCAGCATATCGCCCGCGACCCAAAGGATCGCTTGATCGCCTTTCAGCTCCCGGCCGCCGCGGGAGCGTTGCGCGCCGCCGCCGTCCCTTAACGTCAACTCGCCGATCAACGGATAGTCGTCCGAAATAAAACGCAGCATCGCCAGGCGACTGTCCTTCTCGGCGCTGACCATCGCGAACATTTCGGTCAGGCGCGCCGAGCGGTGGTTCGCGGGCAAAGCGGCGGCCAGTCGTTTCTCTTCGTCTTCGGTCAATGTGCGCCGGGAAGTCAGGCTCACGTCGGCGGTCAAAATCTTTCGGCCCTGCGTTTTCAACGTTTCCGTCAAGCTATGGCGGAACACGTCCACGACGACCAAACCCGTCACCGCGACGCAAAGACTCATCAGCCATAGCAGGTACAAAGACTTCTGGCGCAAGAAGGAGGCGACGATCAGGTTCCGGCGGGCCATAGTTTTCCCTGCCGAAGCGTCAGTCGGCGGTCGCAACGTTCGGCGACCTCATGTGAATGCGTGACGATCAACGCGGTTTGCTTTCGGTCCCGCAGCAATTGAAAGAGCCAATCCAATACGTCCTGACCGGTTTTCGCGTCCAGGCTGCCCGTGGGCTCATCGGCCAGAATCAATTGCGGGTGGTGCATCAGCGCCCGCGCGATGGCCACGCGCTGCTGCTCGCCGCCGCTCATTTGGCTCGGCAAGTGCGACGCGCGCGCGGCCAACCCCAGTCGTTCGAGCAAGCCGATGGCCTTTTCTTCGGCTCCGGGTTGATCGAGCAAGCGCAAGGGGAGCGCGACGTTCTCAAGCGCCGTCAAATACGGGATCAGATGGTAATTCTGAAACACGAAGCCCAGGGATTCTTTGCGGAAGCGGGCCCATTCGTCCTCGCCCCAATCGCCCGTCACGCGGCCGTTCCACGCGATTTGTCCCCGATCCGGCGCTTCGAAGCCCGCGAGCAAGGACAGCAAGGTCGACTTGCCGCTGCCGGATTCGCCGATGACCGCGACGATCTCGCCGCTTCGCAGTTCGAGCGCCAGATTTTCCAAAATCCGCAATTCCGTTTCGCCTTGGCGAAACGATTTGGAAACGTCGGTTAAGTTCAATGTCATAAGTCCGCCTTCAGGGCTTGGAACATGGTCTCGGCGATGATCGCGTGACCTTTTTCGTTCGGGTGAATGCCATCGGTCAGGTTGAGCTCTTTTTTGCCCGCCACATCGAGCAGTAAAAACGGAATCAAACGCACTTTGGTTTTGTCCGCGACCTGCTTGAAGGCGGCTTCGAATTCCTTGGTGTACGCGGCGCCGTAGTTCGGCGGCATGCGGATGCCGACCAGAATCGTTTTCACCCCGGCCTTCTTGCTCAAATCGATCCCTGCTTCCAAATTGCCGCGCATCGCTTTGACCGAAGTTCCGCGCAGCCCGTCGTTCGCGCCGAGCGCCAAGACGATCAGGTCCGGTTTCTGTTTCAAGTGCCATTTCACCCTGGAACTCGCGCTCGCCGACGTCGAGCCGCTGATGCCGGAGTTGATCACGTCCCATTTCAATCCCGCCGTTTTGATTTTCGCTTGTAGAAGCGTGGGATAGGATTGGGCGCGACTCACCCCGTAGCCTTCGGTCAACGAGTCGCCGATGATCACCATTTTTTTATTCTGTGCGTGCGCCGCGAATGAAAAAAGGAAGCAGAGTAGAATTCGCATGCCCCGCAGTTTACGGGAGAGCGCGACGGCAGGTCATCGAAAAAATCGGCGAGTCCGGCGGTACCAATTCGGTACTCCACACCAATTCGTCGGTATCGCGCAGGTAAGTCATCGTTTCTTGCTGACCCAGCGGTTTCAAAGGCACCAGGGCGTAATCGACGTCCCTTTTCCAGCGCGTGGCGCCGGCAAGATCACTCAGTTTGGCCAGCGGAATCTCGACCGCGCGATTGTACGTGAGTATCCCCAGCACCTGACGCCGTGGATGGATCGCCGCATCGGTGGCGACCTGGCCGACAAAGCCGTCCAGTGCGAGCCAATCGGGAAGCGGCAGTTCGCCCAGTTTCGTCAAAATCTTCGGCGCCTGGGATTCCTGATGCAGTTCCGCGCGGGGCAAAGTGAAAACCACGGCTGGCGCCGCCGACAGCGAAGAAAGACGCAGTTCTTTGGTGATGATCAGCAAATCGCCGCTGGGCAAAATCACCATCGCTTCGGCGTCGTGGGGACCGTCGGGATAACGCAGCTCCAGGCGGCGCACGGTCGCCATTTCGTGCGGGAAGGATTCTTTTTCCAGGACGAAGGCGAGTTCGATGTGTTTGCGCTTGCGGCGGTTGTCGCCGATATCGCCGATCACCAGGCACGGACCCTCGGGACAATCGGCGGCGGCCAGCGCTTCGACGTCGCGCGGACGGTAATGTTTGATTTTGAGTTCATTTTTATTCGAGCCGTCGCGAGCGGTCATGTACAGATGACCTTTGTCGCCCGAGTCGTTCACCCAATAA
>DAISHW010000101.1:8364-8692 GCA_036822295.1 Bdellovibrionales bacterium
AAGGCGTTGGGGATGGCGAAGCGAAGACGCGACCCCGCTGGCTTCGCGCAATGCCTTTAAGGGCAAGGAACCGATCGATTTGGGATCGGACCAATCGGCGCAAAAGCCGGCGAAAGCGGTGCTCGATACACAGCCCAAAAACAGGGCCCAAAAACGCAAATGTCGCATGGGTCTCAGAATACGTCCGCGCGACGAGCTAATTCAAACGAAAGATTTGACGCCCGCCAGACGCCCTGAAAGAGTTTTTGAATCGAGGGGGATTACGAGTGAAATTCATGATTTTAGTGCTGGCCTCGCTATTCGCGTTTACGGCGGTCGCGTCCGGTGA
>DAISHW010000102.1:0-1528 GCA_036822295.1 Bdellovibrionales bacterium
TCTTCTCACTCGACACGGGCGCCGAGACCTTCCGCGGCCTTCGTCACCCCGATCGCGAGGTCGTGGTCAACCGCAAAGGCGCGACGACCTCGATCGACTACTTCGCCAAAATGAACGTGCGCTGCCCGCTCGCCGCCGACGGCGACAAGTGCTGGAAAGAGGCGCTCAAAGCCAACAAAGTCCCCAAACGCACGCCGATGCCCGATTGCAAAACCAGTTTCGAGAAAACCAAAACGCCGCTCGATGAACTGGTCCAGGTCACCACCGCGGCGCGAATCGGGAATTTGAAATCCCCGAAGCTTGAATTTATCGGCGGCCCCGCGACCCGCGCGCCGGCTCCGTAGTCCCTAGAAGCTCGTGCGCGCGCCGAGCACAAAATTCCTGCCCGGCAAGGGCGCAATCTCTTTGAGCACCGACACATGATTGCGCGCCTCTTGATCAAAGATATTGTTCGCCCGCACAAACACGTCAACCGCGCCGAAGCGCCGCTCGGCGCCTAAGCCCACGAGCGTGTACTCGCGCGTTTCGGTTTCGTTCGGCGCGGTGAAGCCCTGGCGTTCCGAACGCTCCACGCTCAGATCGGCCTGCATCAGGTCAGCCTTGTAAAGCAACGCCACCGTCTCGCGAATCGGCGTCATGCGCGGCAGATCCGCGCGGTCATCGCGGTTCACCCCGCGCACGCTGTCGATCTTGAATTCGAGTTCGAAGAAATCGCTCAAGCGGCACCGGTACTCGAACTCGGCGCCGTAAAGACGCGCGCTCACCGCGCGATAATTGTAAAACTCAAAAGGCTCGTCGGGATCGCCGTCACTCGCCCCCGTCGGCGAAAGCGAAATGAAGTCGCGAAAATCTTGCATGAACACGCCGAAGCTTCCCGACTTGCGCCGCCACGACAGCTCGACCGAGCGGCTGAGCTCGACGCCCAGATCCGGATCGCCGATCTCGTGCTGGCGGGTCGCCGCGTGGCGGCCGTTCGCGAAGAGCTCCTGGTAATTGGGCGCGCGTTCGCTTTGGGCCAGATTCAAGACGAGTTGATTGCTTTCGTCCAATTGATAGCTCAAGCCCAACGCGAAGCTCGCCAAACCGAACTCGCGATCACCCACGCTTTCGACTTCGTTCCGCTCGAGACGCGCGCCAAAGGACGGGCGCCATCGGCCGAGCGCGTACTCCTCAAACAAGAACGCCGCGAGCGCGCGATTTTCGGAATCGGGCAAAAACGCCTCGTCGCCTTTGGCCGAGAACTGAAAGCCGTTGAATTGCAAACCGAACACGCCTTCAAAGCCGGCCAAAGCGGCGTGCTTCAGGTCCACGCGCGCTTCATCGCCGACGTTGCCGAAACGGGTGCCGACCTCGCCCCCTTCGATCTCCGAGTGATGATAGTCCGAGTACGTGTTGCGCGCGCGCACCGAGCGCACCAAGCCGGCGCTCTTCCATTCGCCCGCCACGTCCCAGCGGCGCTGCTTCATTGCGATGGTCACGAATTCCTCGGCGACGACGCCGTAATCCGAACCGTAGTCGGCGAACGAAG
>DAISHW010000102.1:1538-6099 GCA_036822295.1 Bdellovibrionales bacterium
GAAGAACCCACGTAGCCGTTGTCGAAAACGTAGCTACCGCCCACCGCGCCAGAAGCCGTGCGATTCCAGCTGTTGTGCACGCGGCCCTCGGGCGTTCCGTAGTCTTCGCTCGCGCGCAACGAGCCGTCGGCATGGGCGACGAAGCCGCCGCCCACTTCACCGGTCACGGCGACGCCGCCCGCGCGCCCCATGTCGACGCTCGATCCCCTGGCCTCGGCGCGCCCGGCGAACTCACGCGACGTCGGGAGGCGCGAGGTCTCCATATTCACGACCCCGCCCAGCGCGCTGCTGCCGTAGAGCAAAGCCGCGGCCCCGCGCACGATCTCGACCCGTTCGATGATCAACGGATCCATCGGCACCGCATGATCCTGACTCGCGGTCGAGGCGTCCAAAACGCCCGTTCCGTTTTGCAAGACGCGGATGCGGTCGCCCTCGAGCCCGCGAATGACCGGCCGGCTCGCATTTTGACCGAATTGCGTCGAGGTCACGCCGGTCTCGCGCGACAAAGTCTCGCCGATCGTGGATTGTTTCTTGCGTTGCAAGCGCAGCCCCGATAGTTCGCTCCTCGTCGGCACCATATCCAAAGTTGAAGATCGGGGTTGGCCAAAGACCGTGATCTCGGGCACCCGCATATCGGTTTGCGACCAGGCGAATGAAAACAAGAATATTAAAAACATCGGACCGATCTACCGGGCCTTCGTGCTTAACGCAAATGACTTGCATTAAATAATACGTCGCGATATGAGCCCGTTCATGAAATTCGACGAAGCCTTGGAAAGACTCAGCCGCAAAGGTCATCGCATCACGGAAGCCCGTAAGCGCATCCTGAAGGCCACGCTCAGGCAAACCAAGCCGTTCGCGGCCGGCGATCTGATGAGCGCGGACCTCGACCTGGTGACCATATATAGAAACCTGAAAGCGTTTGAAGACGCCGGTCTGATCTGCCGCGCCGATTTCAATGACGAAATGGCGCGCTACATGGTCAGCGAGCCCGGCCACGACCACCACCATCACCATATCGTTTGCCGCCGCTGCCAGAACGTCCAAACCATCGACGGCTGCATGCTCGCGGCGCTCGAAAAAACCCTGGCCCGCAAAGGCTTCAAACAAATTCAACATCGCTTGGAATTCAGCGGGCTCTGCCCGAAGTGCGCTTAACGCTGAATGCGGTAGCTGAGCGGCACGTGCAGGTGCACGGGGTCCGAAACCCGCTCCGGCAAAGGCGGAAAACGGCCGATGCCGCGCACGCTCGACAAAGCCGCCTCGTTCAGTGACGAAAACGGACTCGCCTCTTCGATTTCGGCGGCGATCACCGAACCGTCACGCGCGATCGTGACGGCGATCAGGACGCGGCCTTCCTCTTCACGCTCCAAAGCCGCGCGCGGATAGATTTTGTTTTTCTCGATCAACGCGCTGACCAAACTCGCGTACGCGTCGGATTCTTGCGCCGAATGGACGGGACCGGCCGGCGCCGCCGCCGCCGTGTACTTCACTAAGGCTCTTTTCCGTGCGCCCGCGCCCCGCGGGGCATCCGGGGGCTCATGGTTCACCGACCGCACGAAGTCGACCGTCACCACGCCCTTTGACGCCGCGGCCGGCGTGAAGTGCCGGCGCAGCAGAACCAGCCCGAGCGCGGCATGCAAGACCACGCTGATGATCAAAAACCATTTCATGAGAAGAAAATCATGTCACGCGTCCGCGCAAACCTCAAGACTTTGGCTTCACGCCTTGCGAGGCGAGTTCCGCGCGAACCGCCCCATCCGGCGCGCGGAAACTTAAAGAAGCAAAAAGGGCCTGCGCCTATAGCTTCAGGTCCTTCAAGATCTGCGCGGCCACGAACTCATGGGCCGCGGGCGAAGGATGCCCGTCCGCCAAGCTGGGCGACTCCGCCATGTGCTCGGTCAGATTCACCGCCGAATAGTCCAGGGTGCGCACGCCCGCGGCGTTCAGGAACGGCACGAGCCGATGGCCCACGCGCCCGCCGGGATAAATGACCGTGTAGAAATCCAGATTAAAACCGCGCTCGAGCTCCTTACCGAGTTCGCGCACGATCGCGGCGAACAACTCGGAATGCCCGCGCCCGAAACGCCGCGGAAAATTCACTTGAAAATACGTCAGCACGTCGAGCCGCCCGAGCGCCCGGTAGAGTCGCCCGAGCACGGGCCGCGCTTGCGCGAACGAACCGTGGTCGATCAACGCGCCGTCGCGGCTCAAGGTGAACTCCGGCAAGCCGCGATCCCAGTTGAAGGAGTTCTGATAGATGTCCAAACTTCCCACCACGCGGTTCAGGTGGTGATCCATCATCAGGTAAACCGCCTTGCCGCCGGCGCGGGGCAAATCGCGGCCAAACTCCGGCATTCGCACCCGGCGCAGCAGGTTCCCCGGCCCGATGCCCAGCATGCCGTAATTGTAGAACCGGTAATTTTTCTCGAGACGCGAGGCCGCCGCAGCCAACGTCTGGTCCTGCTCCACGCCGTCCCCGAAGACGAAGGAGCAACCGAGAAACAAAAACGGCTTCGTGCGCGTGGGCTCGCCTTGTCCCGGCGTCCGTCTTCGCGCCTCGGCGTCCGTTTCGTAAAACACGTCGTAGACTTTTTCCCCGGATAAAGTATTTTTATATGATCTGCCCTTGGCGTTCGGCAGCAGCCACGATATCCCGTCCCCGTCTTGACCGACAAAGCCCCGCGGAAGGTGCGTGCCGTGCGCGGGCTTCAATTCTTGCGGCCGAGGCTCAAAGCGCTTCGGCTCCACATCGATCGGCAGCGCCAAGCCGCTCACCGGCTCGAGCGGACTCATGTCGCCCGCGAACTCCGCATCGCGATAAAGCAAAGGCAGTCCCCGCACCAAAAATCCGGCGGCCCATAACACCAGGACCACCAGGGCCAAACCCGCGGTCACCGCCGCGAATGCAAATCCGATCTCACGCGTTTTCATACGATCTTAAGAAGCTAACATTGTGAAATTAAATCCGCTAGCATCAAGGGCATGAGTCGTAAGCCCTTGACGGTCGTCGTCCTTTCGGCGCTCGCCACCTTCGCGGTCACCCTCACCGGCGAATATTTGCGCTGGGACGATCGCATGCACATCTTATTCAATCCATGGCTGGTGAATCACGCCCTGGATCTGATTTGGACCAAACCCTACTACAATCTGTTCGTGCCGGTGACCTACACGGTTTGGTCCGGAGTCTACGCGCTCACCGACCAAGCGTGGGCGTTTCACCTTCTGAACATTATGTTGCACGCGCTGAACTCGGCGCTCGCGTACAAAATCTGCTCGCGCTTCGCCACGTCCAGACCGGCCCTGTTCGCGGCGTTGATTTTCGCGGTTCACCCGCTGCAGGTCGAGACCGTGGCCTGGATCAGCGGCGGGCGCGACCTGCTCGCGGCCACCTTCACATTCAGCGCGATGCTCGCGTATTTGAACCGCCCCCGATGGCTCAGCGTGATTTTGTTCGGCCTGGCGTTGCTTTCCAAGCCCACGGTCGCGCCGGCGCCGATAGCCTTCGCGCTTCTGATCTGGTGGAGGGATCAAAAGATACCCTGGGCCCTCACCGCTTGGGCGGGCTTGGCGGTGCTCGCGGGTTACGCCACTCAACAAATTCAACTCAGCGACGCCCAGATGCTCGCGCCCACGACGCCGCTTGACCGCATGCTGGTCGCCGGCGACGCCCTAGGGTTTTACTTAAGTAAATTCCTGTTACCTATCGGACTGACTGCGGATTATGGAAGAACGCCGGCGGTGCTATTGGCGCACTCGCTTTACAGGTACACGCTGCCCGTGCTCGCGCTCGTCACGGCGCTTGTGGTTCGGGGCCGCGCGCGCGTCTTCGTGCTCTGGTCGCTGCTTCTGCTCGCCCCGGTGCTCGGACTCATTCCCTTCCAAGCCCAGAACGACTCGACCGTGGCCGATCGCTACATGTACCTGTCGATGCTGGGCTTGGCGCTCTTCGTGGCGCCCCGGATCGCGGGCTTACGGATCGCCCCCGCGCTCATCGCCGGGCTCGCGGCCTTATCCGTCGTCCGCGCCCACGCTTGGACGACCAACGCGCGCTTCTTCAACGACATTCACCGGAAAAACCCCGACAGCTTCATGGCCAATGTTTCTTTAGGCGTCGAAAATCTGCTGCGCGAAGACCTGGGCGCCGCCGAACACTACCTGGCCCGCGCCCGCGAGCTCAGACCGATGAACGCCGTCACCGCCACGAACTTGGGCCAGGTTTACTGGAATCAGAAGCGTCCCGATCGAATCTTGCAAGAACTCGAACCGCTGCTCGCAAGCGGCGAATTCCTTAGCCGCAACAAAAACGAAACCGGGGGGCTATCGGCCCTGCACCGCGTGGTCGCGCGCGCGCTCTGGGACACGGGAAAATGGGACGCGGCCAACGACCATTACTGCCGCTTCTACAAGCTCGATCCCGAGAACAAAAACGGAATCGAAGAGATCCGGGAGTTCCTGAAAGAGAAGGCCAAGCGCGGCCTTCCCGTCGACGGATGCGGCGGTTAGAAGCCGATCTCGTAATTGACCATGAAGTTATAAGCCATCTGATCGTGATTCATCT
>DAISHW010000102.1:6109-7548 GCA_036822295.1 Bdellovibrionales bacterium
CAGCAGGTCGGCGTCGGTCAGGTTCATCACGCCTCCGGTCACTTGCAGGCCCTTCACGGCCGCGGGCATGTAACGCAGATTCGCGTTCACGATGACGACCGGATCGAACGACTTGACGGTGCCGTCGCTCGCCAGCCCCCAGCGCTCGCTGTAGTACTGCGCCGAGGGGAAGATGCCGAACTCCTGGCTGAACCGATAGCCCGGATGCAGGTTCACCCGCAGGGTCGGCGCCGCGCGGTTCATGCCGTCTTCGTTCGGCACTTGCACGCTCGGCACCGAGGTCGCGATGCTGCGGTAATAAGCGACGCTCGTGTTCACGTCGAGCTTCTCGCCTTTGAAGCGGTACTCGGCCTCTGCGCCGCGCGAACCGATCGTGCCCAAGTTCGAGTACGCGCCGACCGCGCCGCGGGTTTCATACACCAAAGCGTCTTCGACTTTCATGTCGAAGACGTTACCGACCAGAGTCGATTGACTGGACAAACGGTAACCCGCTTCGATCTCGGCGGTCGTCGCGATTTCGGGTTTGAGCGTCTCGCCCGCGAACGTGCGGGTCGGCGCCGGCTGAATGCCCGCGGGAGAGCGGAAGCTCGTCGAATCCATCGCCTTCAAGTGGAAGCGGTTCCACGCCTTGGTCCAAGCGAGCCGCGGCACGAAGGCCGGGTCGACCAGCGATGAATCCTCGTAGCGCGCGCCCAAAGAGAATCGTCCCGCCACCGTGGCCAGCGAAGCCTCGGAGAAAATCGTGCGGAACTCGTTCTTGATGCGGCCCTCTTTATCCAGGATGGAATCGCGCTGGTGGTCGACGACGAGCGAGGAGTACTCGATCCCCGAGAGCAGGCGCAGATCCGGAGTGATGTCCCAATCGGCGTGCAAGGCGCCGCGGTGGCGGGTCGACTTCTTGCGCGACTCCCAGGTGTTCAAGGGGTCCTCGTCCATGATGTTCCAAGGCTCCGTCAACTTGAAGTCGTACTTCGGGATCAGCCGGAAACTCGAGCCCAACTGAATCGCGTACTGAGCCTGCGCCGCGTACGTATCGAAAGTCTCGGCGTAGTTGATGCCGGTGACGGGATTCCAACCGTGGTGCACGTGAGTCGTCGATAGCTTGTCGACCAGACCGCGCACCTGCAAACCGCCCGCGGTGAAGCCGAGCGCGTAGAGCTGCGGATTCAAATTCGTGCGATCGGTCATCGAGGTCGAATTGCCCAGCCCGTCTTCATAAAGACCTTCGCCGCGATTGCCTTCGCCGCCCGAAACGGTGATGTCGTAGCGGAAGTTCTCGAACTTCTGGCCGCCCGAAAGCGTCAGGTTCTGGTTGGCCACCGACTTCGACGTCGCCGAGTAGCGACCGCCGACCGAAACGTCGTTCATCACCGAGGCGCGCGACACCACGGCCAAGGCCGCGAACGACACCCGCGACGAGGACCTCGACGGTCCCGTCG
>DAISHW010000102.1:7558-8553 GCA_036822295.1 Bdellovibrionales bacterium
CCAGCACAAGGGCGGGACAGATCGCAGCCCGCCGAACGAACACCCGGTTCGCCCCAACGGGAAGCTGCTCGATTTGCCCCCCCCCGAGGGGACGACCACCGCCGTAGATCACCGAACCGGGACCGCGGATGACCTCGACCCGATCGATCATCTCGGCGGGATAGCGGTTGCCGAGGGGCATGGAACCGAAGACCTCTTCGTTCAGTTCGATCCCGTCGAGCATCAGGAGCATACGGCTGTCAAAGCCCCAGATCCCGCGGATACCGATACCGGCCGCGCCCTCGATGTCCGTGCCCGAGTAGATGCCCGGCACGTGCATGTTCAGGATCTCCATCAGGTCGCGCGCGCTCGAGCGCTCGATCTCTTCGCGGGTGACGATGCTAACGATCCCCGGCGATTCCCGGGTCGAGAGCGAGCGTTTAGTGGCGATGGTCGACTGCATGTCGAGCATGTCGCCGAGCGATAGGTTGTCCAAATCCTGAGCTTGGACGGCTAAGGCCGCGAAAGCGAGAACCCACAAGATGAACGAGCGCATGCTGAACCTTCCTTCGAGAGTTACCTGAAATTCCAGCACACGATTTGAAAAATTCAATAATAATCACCGATTACCGCTTTGGGCCGGAGCTAAATTCGCGATTATTTAGGCGGGAGGGGCGTTTTTCAGTTTGCCCTTTATGGTCGTATTTTCTATAACTTGGCCCTTGTCCGGTTTGTGGCGGCCGTAGCTCAGTTGGTAGAGCATCGGATTGTGATTCCGGTTGTCGCGGGTTCAAGCCCCGTCGGTCGCCCCAATTTTAATTCCCCATTTCGGGGTTCTGGGCTCTAAGCCCGCGAAATCTAAAACAAGAGACTTCCACAGGTTACGAGATCCACCTCGACCGCACCGTCACACTTTATCACGCGAAATCACGCATGTGTGGCTACTTTTTGGCTACTTGCTGGCTACCACATTCTTAAACATCGCCTCACAAGCTACAAAAAAGAAAAGGCGGTCT
>DAISHW010000103.1:0-8397 GCA_036822295.1 Bdellovibrionales bacterium
TGTCGTACTCGCGAAAAATCACCGGATTCATTTTCATTTGAGACATGTACTAATTCTCCTGAGCGAGTCGCATCGCGGTCTTTATCGCATCCACCATGGAGCCCGGCTCGGCCTTGTTTTTACCGAAAAGGTCTTTGGCGGTTCCGTGATCCACACTGGTTCTGACAAATGGCAAGCCCAGAGTCAAATGCACGCCGGACTTGAAACCGTGGACCATTTTGAAAGGAATCAAACCCTGATCGTGATACGGGCAAAGATAAACTGAAAACTTCCGCCAATTGGGCGGCAAAAAAGCGGCGTCAGGCACCAATGGTCCCGCCACTTGGCCGAACTCGGATTCGGCTCGTTCGAGCTCACGGAACATCCAAGATTCCTCGCGCCCCAGCAAACCCTGCTCGCCGGCATGAGGATTCATTCCCACCACGGCCATGGGCAATCGACGTTTGGCTTTCGGCAACAAGGATCTGAGTTGATCGCCGGCTTTCAGACCCGCCTGCAGTTTGCGCGCGGTGAAGCCGCCCACCGCCCGGGCCAACGGCTCATGACCCGTCATGAGCACGACGGAAAACTTGGCGCCCAGAAAACCCATGAACAGATCTTGAGCGTTTGAAACGCGCGCCAAAATTTCGGTGTGACCGATATCGCGTAGCCCGGCCTGGATGATCGAGGTCTTGGAAAGCGGCGCTGTGACGAGCGCGTGAAACTGCTTGCGCAGGCAAGCCTTGGTCGCATCCTCAACCCAAAGGGCGGCGGGTTTGGCGGAGCGGATCTCGACCGCCACTTTCGGGTCGAACTTTTCGGCCACCGCTTGTTCGAGCGAGGAATAGACTTCACGGCGGAACGCGCGGGCGAGCGAAGGCGCGGATTTCGCGGCGGAAACGTGGCGGAAGAAAAAGAACTGGGTGTCCTTGCGGGGACCTAAGCGGGCGAGCGCTTTCGCCGTCACCTCCCAACCGATGCCGTCGGGATCGCCCGTGGTGATCAGAATTCGTTTAGGCGAAGCCATTGATGCGAATGAAGGCCTCGTCACGGCGCTGGTCGAGCCACATGCGGAGCTGGCGTTTGAAGGCCTCGGTATAAAGCGTGTTGCGAATCGCTTCCCGCTCTTCTTCCAGGCGCGGGTCGGCGATCAGCGTGCGTTTAACCACTTTGATCAGGTGCAGGCCTTGGCTTGTTTTGACGATTCCGGTGATCTCCCCGGGCCCGACTTTGCGAACGGCATCCTCGATTTCGCGGACCATTTCTCCGGCGCGGAAGGTGCCAAGTTGTCCGCCTTTCGAAAAGTTCGCGTCTTCACTGTATTGCTCGGCGAGTTTATCGAAGTTCTGCGCGCCGCCTGCTTTCAATTTTTCTTGTACGGCGCGCGCGCGGCCCATCGCCGCTTCCATACCGCCGTTCTTGGGTTGAATCAGGATATGCGCGAGAGTGAACTCGAAAATCTGCGAGCCGGAAGGACCCTTTTTGGCCAGGTAATAAGACGAGATGTCTTCATCGGAAATTTTGATTTTCGACGTCACTTCGCGTTCGATCAGGCTCTGGCGCTCCAAACTGGTCTTGATGAAATCTTGGTATTCCGACATCGTCACGCCTTTGGCTTGAAGAGCGTCACGCAATTGGTTGCGCGAGATGCCGTTTCCTTTGGCGATCGTGCGGATTTCCTGTTCCACGCGCTCGATCGTGACTTCCATGCCTTTGCGTTTCACTTCGGTGTCGATGATGCGTTCGTCCGTCAAATGATTCAAAAGCGTGTTGCGATCCGCGGTCAGAGTCTTCGCGTCGGTCAGGCGCAAAAGCGCATCGTCGACCAGGCCGCCGGTTTGCACGCGTTTTTTGAAGCTGTTCACATCCGAGAGCGTGATGGGCTTGTCGTCCACAATCGCCACAATCTTATCCACAACGCGAGCGTGGGAAACCGGGGTCAATAGAAGCACCGCGACCGTGCTCAGAAGCTGTTGTTTCATTCACTGCACCTTTACTGGACTTTCGTTACTGGACTTTCGTTTCCACCTTGAGCGCGTCGATGAACTCTTGATCCTTGAAAACGCGCGCTTTACGCACCTGCTCTTCCAACCATGCAAGATAGAGCGATTGTTGGCGTTTTTCCATTAAAATGCGTTTAATCTGGTCTTTGGATTCAGGGAAACTCTTGATGCGAGAGGGTTTGCGGCCCATCACCTCAAAAATATGATATCCGAACGCGCTCTTCAGCACGGGGCTTCTCTGACCCTGCTTCATGTGAAAGGCGGGCTCGAAAATATCGGTTAAGCCTTTCTCGACCCAGCCGACCAAGCCGTCTTGGTTGGCCTCTGGCGAGAGCGAATATTTCTTGGCCAATTCGGCCATGCGTTTGCCCTTTTTCAACTCCGCTTCCAGAGCTTTGGCGTCGCTCTCGGTCGCCACCAGAATTTGCCGCACTTGTGCGGTCTCTTGCACCTGGAACTCGGCTTTGTGTTCCATGTAGTAAGACTGCGCGTCTTGATCGGTGGGCGCGGCGGCCTCCGAGGTGATTTTGCGCGCGACCTCTTTTTGCAGCAGGCTGCTTTGCAAACGCTCGCGCCAATCTTTGAATGAAACGCCCTCGGTGGTCAGCGCTTGCTGGAACGCCAAGTCGTCGGCGTAACTCTTTTGTACGGCTTGAATCTGCGCTTCGAGTTCTTCGGCTTTGAGTACGACGCCGTTTTCGCGGGCCCAGGCTTCGGTGAGCGTTTGGACCAGAAAATCTTCGACGATTTTGGCTTTCATGGTCGCGACGAGTTTTGGATCTTTGGCGGACAGCGCGTCTTGATCGCGCAGGCGATAAGCGAGCTCACGGGCGAAGTCTTGCGCGGTCTGCTGGCGGCCGTTGACGTCCATGATCACTTTGCGCGAGAGCGATGGCGTTGAAAGCCAGTCGCATCCCGGAAGCAACAAAAAACAAAGCAACCAAACGCGCATGAGGTTAGTTCTTCACCGACTTCAGGGCCTCGCGATTGACTTCGATCTTATAGGTCTTGCGCGTGCGATCGAAGTAGTCGTTAAACAGCTTCGCGCGGCGATCGTCGAAGAGCGAAGCGCGAATCTGGCGCTTGTCGGCCATGTCGTAGCTATGACGGTCGAGCAGTTTGATGATGTGAAAACCAAAACGCGTTTCGAGCAACCCTTTGACTTCGCCGACCTTCATGTTGACGGCGGCCTCGTAAACCGAGGGCAAAAGCGACAGGCGCGATTGGTATCCGATGTCCCCGCCCGATTCGCGGGTCGGAATGTCATCGCTGTAGAGTTTCACCAGATCCTCGAAGGGGCGCTTTGACGCTTTCACTTCGCTCAGGATTTCTTGCGCGCGTTTGCGCGTGCTCTCGCGTTGCTCGGGCGTGGCGTTCGCTTTCAGATCGATCAAGATATGCGCGATGCGCAGCTCGGGATTGTTTTTGTAGTAATTTTTCAAGTCCGTTTCCGTGATCTTGATGGCTTCGACTTGCGCGCCAAGTTTTTTCTCGAGAAGCGAGTTGTACAAAACCTGGCGGTAGCGCTCGCGCACGACCGGATCGTTTTGCAGTTTCATTTTCTCGGCCTCTTGCACGCCGATCTCGTAGCGAATCAAGTCTTCGAGAAATTGCTCGGGCGTCGGCGGATTGCTCGCTTGTTTTTTGACTTCGTTCAAGCGGCGATTGAATTCCTCAACGGTGATCTTGGTCGTGCCGACCGTGGCAATGTTCTGGGCTTGAACGGTGAACGCGAACGACAGCATTAAGGCAAGACAAACCAGGCGCATGCAATTCTCCCCGGGGTATGCATATTCGGTGACGCAATGGTTATCGTAGGTGCGAGGCCGCTTCCTGGCAAGCCTTAGAGATCGCGCGTTCAAGCCGGAGAGCGCGCTCGTATTCTTTGGCCGATTCCTCGCGATTCAAGGCTGGAAAAGGCTCGTCGAACCACACGGTGACTTTGGAAAACGGTTTGGGCAATCCCGCCTTGTTCCAGGACTTTCGAAACACGATGGCGTTGGAAGCCGCCGCGCCGACAGGGACGATGCGCGCCTTGGCCAGGCGGGAAAGTTCGAAGACGCCGGGCTTCACCTTATGAAGCGGGCCTTTCGGACCGTCGACGGCCGTCGAGGCGTTGTGCCCGCGGCCCAACAGCCGAATCAAACCCTTTAACGCGCCAATTCACCCACGCGTCGAGGATCCGCGGCTGGTGGCCCCGCCGAATTTACGGATGGCGAAGTCCATCAGTTCGCCGTCTTTACTGGTCGATGTCATCGTGGCGATGCGATAGGGACGAATAAGTGGCAGTACTTTGAGTTCATCGCCGTGCCAGTGCGCAAAGATGAGCGTCTCGCCATTTTGCACGGCTTGTTTCATTCCTTCCGATTCGACCACGTGCAGGCGCCATGTCGCGCTCCACAGGCGGAAGAACAGAAACGCGATCCATGGAAGGACGTGGCGCCTGAACATCGAAGGAAGCGCTACCTATGTAGCGCTTTATTGAATTCTTCGGTGAGTTTCGGAACGATTTCGAAAAGATCGCCGACCAAACCGTAATTGGCTTTTTGGAAGATCGGCGCATCGGCGTCTTTGTTGACCGCGACAATCACTTTGCTGCCGCTCATGCCGGCCAGATGCTGGATCGCGCCCGAGATACCGACGGCGATGTACAAGCTCGGCGCCACGGTTTTACCCGTTTGTCCGACTTGCATGCTGTGCGGAACCCAACCGGCATCGGCCACCGCGCGTGAAGCGCCCACGGTCGCGCCCATGGTGTTGGCCAAGTCCTCGAGTATCTTGAAGCTCTCGGCATTCTGCAGACCGCGCCCGCCAGAGACGATGATGTTCGCTTCGGTCAAATCGGTTTTCGACGAAGCGCCCTTCACCATCTCTTTGCACTTGATTTTACCGCTTTGCGCGGGCGCCGGAAAATCTTTTACAGGCGCGCTTTCCGCGGCGTCGCCCGCGCCGACCGGCAACTGGTTCGGACGCATCAATACGAATTTGATCGGACTGTTCACGAATTCGACCTCGGCGGTGCATTTGCCGGAGTACACCGGACGGCGCGCTTTCACGCCGGAGGTCGTAAGCTCGAGCGTCGTGCAATCGCTGGCAGAACCCGAATCAAGTTTCGCGGCCACTCGCGGCATCAAATCGCGAGCGAGAACGCTGCTTGAGGCGAGCACCACGTCGGCGCCCGATTCCTTCACCATCGCTTCCAAGATGCCACCGAACGTTTCGGGATTGTAATGACCCAAATCCGCGGCGTCGCAAACGAAGACCGTCTTCGCCCCATGTTTTGAAGCCTTGCCGGTCAGGGCTTTCGTGCCCGGGCCGATCAAGCCGGCGACGACTTCACGGCCCGAATTTCTGGCGGCGTTCAGAAGTTCTTGGCTGCCCTTTTTAAGTTCCGCTCCTTGACCTTCGACGAATACGAATACTTTCGACATAATCACCTCACAATACCTTGGCTTCTTCGAGTAACAAGCGGACCAACTCTTTGGCTTGCGTCGCCGGATCTCCGGCCACCATCTTGACCGCGGGTTTTTCCGGCGGCAATTGAAAGTCCTTAAGGCGCGTTTTCAAATGCGAAGATTGAATCCCCAAGTCCCCCAGGGCGATTTCTTTGAGAGGTTTCTTCTTGGCTTTCATGATTCCAGGCAGACTCGCGTAGCGGGGAGTATTCAAGCCTTTGTTGGCGGCGAGCACGCAAGGGCCTTGAACTTCGAAAATTTCACGGGCGCCGCCTTCGATTTCGCGTTCGGCGACCCAAGCGCCCTCGGTACCCAGCTTTGAGACGACGGTTACGTGCGGAATGCCTAAAGTTTCAGCAACAATTTGTGGAACGGCCGCGGCGTTGTCATCGATGGCGAGTTTACCGGTGAGCACCAAATCGAAGGCGCCCTCTTTTTGAATGGCTTGACCGAGCGCTTTGCCGGTCCAGTACGAGTCCAGATAGTCGCTGGTGTCGATGACGATGGCGTCGTCGGCGCCCATGGCCATCGCGGTTCGCAGCGATTCGCTCACGCGGGCCTTCGGACCCACACTAACGACGGTGACTTGGCCGCCACCCTTAGCGTCACGAATTTTGATCGCTTCTTCGACCGCGTACTCGTCGTAGGGGTTCATGACCCACTTGACTCCGGTCTCTTCGATACCCGATTTGTCGGACTTGATTTGGATTCTCGTTTCGGTGTCAGGAACTTGCTTGATGCAGACAAAAATTCGCATGTGCGCTCTCCGCGTTAAGCTTTCGTATTAACAATATAAGTACTGGTCTAGACCAATGTTTTTTTGTGAGGTATTCATTTGAAAGTCAATCGATAAGGGAGTTCCTTTGCAAAACCACGGTAATAGACACGGAGTGGGACGTTGGCTCGCGTCGACGATCGGTCGTAAGCAGATCATCGGTTTGACGGGTCTTGGGCTTAGCCTGTTCGTGCTTTCGCACATGCTCGGCAACATGCTCATTCTCGCAGGTCCCAAAGCGTACAACGAATATTCCCATGCGCTGATTTCGAATCCCCTGATTTACGCGGCCGAGGTCGGATTGATCGTGATTTTCGTCGTGCATCTGGGCCTGGCGTTGCTTTTACAAATTAAAAACCGGGGCGCGCGCGATTCGCGCTACGCCGTCATGTCGAACGGTCCAAAGGGGACTTCATGGACGCAGCGAACGCTTTTGGCGCAAGGACTAGTGATTCTTGTATTCGTGATTTTGCACTTGGTGACTTTCAAGTACGGCACGCATTACACCGCCGATTACGGCAAAGGTGAAATCCGCGACCTGCACCGACTGGTGATCGAAGTCTTCAATGAACCCGGCTACGTCATTTGGTACGTCGTCGCCCTGGTTGTCTTGGGTCTTCACCTTTGGCACGGTGTCGCGTCGGTTTTTCAAACGTTCGGCGCCTATCACCCGCGCTATCAGCCGACCATCAAAGCGATCAGCTTCGGTTACGCGGCCTTCGTGATGTTCGGGTTTCTTTCACAACCGCTTTACGTTTACTTCATCCATCGGGGTTGAGCATGGCAGACACTTCGCCAAAACTAGATTCGAAATCCCCCGCCGGCCCGATTGAAGACCGCTGGGACAAACATCGCTTCAACATGAAGCTGGTCAATCCGGCCAACAAACGCAAGCACACGATCATCGTGGTGGGAACGGGGCTAGCCGGCGCGAGCGCGGCCTCGAGCTTGGCCGAGCTCGGTTATAAAGTGAAAACCTTCAGTATTCACGATTCGCCCCGCCGCGCGCACTCGATCGCGGCGCAAGGCGGAATCAACGCCGCCAAAAACTATTCGAACGACGGCGACTCGGTTTACCGTTTGTTTTACGACACCGTTAAAGGCGGGGATTTCCGCGCCCGGGAGTCGAACGTTTACCGTTTGGCGCAGGTTTCGACCGCGATCATCGACCATTGCGTGGCGCTCGGCGTTCCGTTCGCGCGCGAGTACGGGGGACTTCTGGACAACCGCTCCTTCGGCGGCAGCCAGGTGTCGCGCACGTTCTATGCGCGCGGTCAAACGGGTCAGCAGCTTTTGCTGGGCGCTTATTCGTCGATGAACCGCCAGATCAACAAAGGCGCCGTCGAATCCTTCACTCGCCGTGAGATGCTCGATCTGGTGCTCGTCAACGGCGTCGCGCGCGGGATCACCGTGCGCAACTTGGTGACGGGCGAAATCGAGTCGCATGCCGGGGACGCGGTCTTGATGTGCACGGGGGGCTACGGAAACGTCTACTTCCTGTCGACCAACGCGATGAACTCGAACGTCACGGCTTCGTGGCGGTGCCACCGCCGGGGCGCCTATTTCGGAAACCCGTGCTTCACGCAGATTCACCCGACCTGCATCCCCCGCTCGGGCGATTACCAATCGAAACTCACTTTGATGTCCGAGTCGTTGCGCAACGACGGTCGCGTTTGGGTCCCGAAAGCCAAAGGCGATAAACGCCGCGCCCAAGACATTCCCGACAGCGAACGCGACTACTACCTGGAGCGCATCTATCCGAGCTTCGGCAACTTGGTTCCGCGCGACGTGGCTTCGCGTCAAGCGAAGTTTCGCGTGGATGAGGGCCGCGGCGTCGGCCCCTCTGGCGAAGCGGTGTTCTTGGATTTTTCGGACGCGATCAAGCGCCTGGGACAAGAGACCATTGCGGAAAAATACGGCAACCTGTTCGAAATGTACGACAAGATCACGGGCGAAAATCCCTATGATCGACCGATGCGCATCTATCCGGCGGTTCACTACACGATGGGCGGACTTTGGGTCGACTACAACTTGATGAGCACGATTCCGGGCCTGCACGTGCTGGGAGAGGCGAACTTCTCGGATCACGGCGCGAATCGCCTGGGCGCTTCGGCGTTGATGCAGGGCTTGGCGGACGGTTACTTCGTCATTCCGTACACGCTCGGCAATTATCTCGCCTCGAATC
>DAISHW010000104.1:0-4682 GCA_036822295.1 Bdellovibrionales bacterium
AGCTCATCCTTGTTTTCATTGTAGTAAGAGTAGGGCATCAAATACTGAGATCTGTGAACCACAGCCGCGACAGAAACGCGTGATACGAAACCCTTTTCCTGCAAGAAGCGGATTTTTTCGCAAAACCGATCAAACCGCGAGCCTTTTAATTCCAGTGGGTCAACCGCAACCAACGCACTTTTCATGGCCGCACTGTACAAGAAGCCACAAGTCATTGCAATCAGTGGCTTTTCGTTATTCAATGCCCCATTTGAACTACGACCTCGCATAGTGACGCGGGAGCAGAGATTGAGCCATTTGCCACCAATGATTGTCGACCTTGCGATGATTCTCGGTGCGGCCGCCGTCAGCACGTTGATTTTCAGCAAGCTTCGTCAACCCGTTGTACTCGGCTATCTGATCGCGGGTTTTGCCGTTGGCCCCTATTTTCCCCTGTGGCCCAACGTCGTGGACAAAGAAGGTGTTCATCTATGGGCTGAGATTGGCGTCATTTTCCTTTTGTTCGGTCTTGGTCTCGAGTTCAGCTTCAAGAAACTCGCGAAAGTCGGAAAAAGCGCCTTCATAGCGGCGTCCTTTGAAATCATCACCATGACCACCGTTGGCTACCTGGTTGGACAAGCCTTGGGATGGACCAGGATGGATAGCATTTTTCTTGGCGCCATTCTTTCGATGTCATCCACGACCATCATCATCAGGGCATTCGAAGAGGCGGGTTTAAAAACGAAAATATTTTCCGGCTTGGGATTTTGCGTTTTTTTACTCGATGGCTTTATTGCCATCCTTTTTAGTGTAATTTTTGCCGGTTTGTTTTTTGGCTTTTTGATCGTCGAGGATTTGATGGCCATCCTGTTGATGTTCTTTCTATCCGCCATAAGCGTCCCGGACTCTTTTTCAGGCTCTCAACTCGCCTTTTTGTCGGCACGGCTCGTATTTTTCTTAACGATTTGGTTTGTGGTTGGGATCTACCTTGTTCCATCGATCCTGAAACGGATTCGAGCTCTGCTGAGCAATGAGATCATGCTCATTGTTTCGATCAGCCTGTGCTTCTTGATGGTTGTCCTTGCGACAAAAGCAAATTTTTCCGCCGCAATCGGCGCGTTCATGATGGGTTCGATTTTGGCCGAGACCGAAGAAGGCGAGCGCATTGAGCACCTGATGTCTTCAGTTAAGGATCTTTTCGCGGCCGTGTTTTTTGTGTCCGTCGGAATGATGATCGATCCCGCGGTTCTGCAAAAGCATTTTTGGGTCGTGATTCTTATTACGGCGATTACAATCGTGGGTAAATTGGCGGGATCGGGTTTCGGAGCCGTCTTGTCGGGGCGGAGCTTGAAACATTCCACACAGGCCGGAATGAGTTTGGCGCAGATCGGCGAGTTCTCGTTCATCATCGCGAGTCTGGGGGTCAGTCTTAAAGTCGTAAGCGATTTTCTTTATCCGATTGTAATCGCGGTCTCCGCCGTAACCACTTTCACGACTCCCTACATGATTCGATATTCCGGCCCGATGTATTCATGGGTAGAGGCTCGCCTCCCGCGAAAGTTCCTTGAGCTTCTTGGTCAGTACGAACGAGCGATGGCGGCAAACGGAAAACAGGGTGCTATCGGTCTTCTCGCGAAAACTTACGGATTTTTACTCTTGTTGAACTCCGTGGTCGTGCTGGCGATAGGCCTTGCGGCGGTTCAATGGGGTTTGCCTTTTTTAATTTCTACTTTTGGAGACGAGCGTTCCATACGGCTTGTCTTATGCGTCGTTACGCTGATCGTCTGCTCTCCTTTTCTTTATGCGGTTGTGTTCAAGGCCCCCAAGATCAAGCATTCGGAAGAGGCTTCGACACTTTTCCGTCTCAGCCGGCTTCAACTCGGGATCATTATATTCAGAGCTATCGTGGGCCTGGTGCTGGTTGAGGTGATCATCACTCAGTTCGCCACGACTCGCTTACTGCCGCTTGCCGTGCTGATCGCGGCGCCCATCTTGATCTATTTCTTTAGGGCATCTATTGGTCGATTTTATTCCTCTGTCGAGGACAGATTCTTGAATAATTTGAACGCAAAGGAGTTGGCTGAAGTCGAAAACTTGGCGAAGCTTCCCCAACTTGCCCCTTGGAATGCCAGTCTTGCCCAAATGGTCATCTCTTCTGATTCTCGAATTGCCGGACTGACTCTTGACGAGAGTAAGTTCAGGACGACCACGGGCGCGACGGTCGCGATGATTGATCGCGGGCGCCGCCGGATATTCGCTCCCAACAGGTCCGAAAGGCTTTTACCGAATGATGAACTTTTCTTGATCGGAACGGACGAACAGCTCGCGGCGGCTCAGCAAATGATCCAGTCGCAGGACACGGGCAATTCATTGACCCACGACGAGATGTTCAGCTTGGAATCATTTGTCGTCGAGGACAGGTCCAGGTGCGCGAATCAATCCATCCGTGACATCGGTGTGGGCTCGGAATTCGGCGGATTGATCGTGGGCGTGGAAACCGGAGGGGTGCGGATTTTAAATCCCGAGAGCAGTGTGGTTCTAAGCCCGGGCGATGTCGTCTGGGTATTTGGGCATAAAAGAAGAATTCAGGACTTGGCGACCGCTATGCATCCTGTGTAGAGAGTTTCAAATGAAAGTAAGGAATTGAAAAACAACAAGTTCTTTCCCGCGGAAAGATCAACAACAAAGAGGATTTATGGGAATACAAAAAACTGCCGGCATGTTCTTGGCCACGGCCCTGCTGGTGCCGGGATTGGCGGTTGCAAAAAAGCTCGAGGTCGACCCCGCTCATTCCACGGTCGCATTTGAAGCCACGCATTTGAAGGTTTCCAAGGTTCCGGGACGCTTTACCGAGATCCGCGGAACGGTGGACCTTGACGAAAAAGATATCACGAAATCAAAAGTCGATTTTTCGGTGAATATTTCGAGCATCACCACCGCCGTCGCGAAGCGCGATGACCACTTGAGAACAGCTGACTTTTTTGACGCTCAAAAGTTTCCGAAAGCCACGTTTCAAAGCGCCTCGATCAAGAAGTCCGGATCAGGCTATGTTCTTACGGGCGATCTCACGATTCGGGACGTAACCAAGAAAGTTTCGTTTCAGATGAAAAACTTAGGAAAAGTGGACGACCCCATGATGAAAGTCGAAAAGTATGTCTTCAGCGCGACCGGAAAAATCAACCGCAAGGATTTTGGCGTCAACTTCGGTCCGGATGCCGTTGTGGGCGACAACGTTGATCTTTGGATCAATTTAGAAACGATGCCCGCGGCCGCGCCGGCAAAGTGATTCAATGAGTGATCCCGCCGCCGACACGCAAATGGAGCGCGGACGGTACCGTCGTGAAAACGACCGGGTTGTCGTGGATGTCGCGGTCAAAAACTCTCGCCAGTTGTTCAATGAGCGTGACCCGGCCCCGTTCCGTGAACGCGATCTGGACGAAAATTTCGCCACCTATGTTTTAAGTTCGGTCCAGGAGTTTCCCCTGAAAACCCTGATGAAGATCCATATCGTCATTCGCGACGAATCTGACCAGGATGTCGAGCAAGTCGTTCTGCGCGAAGCGGTTCGGGCTCACTTCGGTTATGAATCAAGATTGGTCCAAGCAAAACTTCGGGAGCGCTTGCGAGTCGGGCGCTGGTTTTTCGTCATCGGGCTCGTTTCTCTTTTTGCCTGCCTGAGCATATCGCAATTTCTGGGCTCTCTGGACTCCGGTTCTAAGATTTGGTCCATAGCGCGGGAGGGGTTTGTCATCATCGGCTGGGTTGCGATGTGGAGGCCGGTCGAAGTTTTTCTTTATGATTGGTGGCCGTTGAGAGAGCAGAGACTTTTTCTCCAGAAAGTAGCCCGCATGGACGTGGATGTTCAATGCATCGGAAATGGGCGGCAAGGAAGCGGCCGTCAATAATGAGACCTCAGTTTACGGATTCCCTTGCGAATGAGTTTTGTTGAAAAATAGATTTAGGCCTGCTTATATCCGCGTCCTTTAAGGCTTGGTTGCCCCGCAGTAAAATATCGCTTTGCAAGGCTTTCTCAAAACGCACATCAATGACGTAGCACTTTACGCAGATCTGCATGGCCGGCCTTTCGGCAAAATTGACTTCCGTGAGCACGATAGCGACAGGCTTCTTTAGGAATACAAATCGACTGGTGACCGCGGCCTCGTGTAACAGGTCGCGGGCCAAGGCAATATCGGCCGCAAGATCAACGTGGAAATTGATCTCAATCATCATATCCAGAGCGCCGAAGTTCCCAGAGGATACTAAATCGGTGATGAACTTGCTGTTGGGTATCGTCACAACCGAATCGTCGAGCGTGACCAGCCGAACAGCCCTTAGCCCGATACTTGTTATCTCGCCGTAGGTGTCCTCAAAAGTGACTCGATCGCCAACCTGAAAAGGCCTGTCAAACAGCAAAATGACTCCGGCAACAACCGATGCGATGAGGTCCTTAAGCGACAGACCCAGGGCCACCGCCAAGGTCCCGCTCACGGCCAGTAACAGAGTTTTAGGGGGCTGAATGATTCCGTAAAATAAATATGTGCCACCAAGAATGTAAACCGCGAACGAAGTGACGGTTACGACCTGAGCGATCAGCAGCCTTCTTGACGGCATTCTCGCGTGTAGCGTCGTGCCGATTCCCGCCACGAACTTAACCGCGACTCCCAGTACGATCACTCCTCATAGGAGTGATCGTACTGGGAGTC
>DAISHW010000104.1:4692-8319 GCA_036822295.1 Bdellovibrionales bacterium
ATCACTCCTATGAGGAGGAGGGTGATTTTTGTAAAACTTAAAACCTGGACAAAACTTGAGATGTTGCCGATATCTTGCTCATTCATACAAAAAATTCTTTCCAATTAAAAAGTAGTCGATGATGTATTGAGCGCGTGAAGAGATCCGATATCGGCCTTGGGGATCGGTCCAAATCAAGTCCTTGTCGAGAGCTTCCTTCATGCATTTCCTGATGACCGTATTGGGGATGCCGGTAACAGACTGCATTTCAGATTGCGTCAAGCTCTCATGTCTCGCAATAGAGGCGAGCAGGAAAAGGGAGTCATCGCTCATTGACGAGACCAACGAGGAGCTTACAAATGCGGGGACGCCAACGACAATTTTCCCCGAATCGGTTTGGGAGATCGCGGAAATCCAGTACATCAAGGCAGAGCGGGGATTCCCCCTGGATTGCCCCCATAGCAATCTAAAGAATTGAGTCTCTGCTTGCTGTCCTAATGCATTTCCGGACGCCCCATAGGCTTTGATTGACTTATCGAACTGCCGGGAAAATCCGGTAAGATCGTGTCTTCTAAGTATTAACTCTTGGATTTCCGAATCCTTCCAAGGAAGAAGGTCAAGGACTTCCCCGTAAAGATGTTCGTCGCCGAACGCGCCCTTTAGATAAGCCCACGACCTTGAGTTTACAGAGAGACACCAGAAAATGTTTTTGGTCTTCAGGCTCAACATCTCAACGAACGTTTTGTAGATCTCGAAGCCGGATATTTCGCCTAGAAACAAATTCTGGATATCATCGACGAGTATGACCTTCTTCTCGCGAAGCCGATTGTCGAACTGAAGAAGCGATTCGATCGAGTTCAGTTCGGCGCTCAATGCCGAACTTAAAAACTTATAAAAAGCGGATGCTTCGATGGTTTTCGGCAATGGCCTGAAAACCTCAATATCCTCGGAAAGAGACCTGGACAAAGAGTTAAGCGCCGTGGTCTTTCCCATTCCGCGGTCGCCCACGATAATCATCAGGTCTTCAGAGGTCTGACCGGCAAGCCAAGACTTGATCGTTGCCGCCGCGCTTTGCGCGGCAGAGGCTTGTCTGCTGACCAATATGCTTTGATCCGCGGGCAAATAATAGTCGAACTGCTTGAGATAGGCTTCAGAGGGGGCGGTTTTTGCTTCTTCTTCGGCATCGGCTTCGATTCTTCGGCGAAAGATCTCGGAGTGAAGCTTCTTAAAAAAGTCCAACCGAATAAGATAAGAGTACGCGATGCGCGAGAGGCCGTGCAGGGCTACGGCAAGAAGTAAAAACGGGCAGGAAAGGAAAAGCAGAACTTTTGAATTTAAAAACTTACGAATATACGGTTGATGAGCGGGAAAACATTGTCTGTGCGCATTTAGAATTTGTTGGTTCCAGCGGTACGCTTCCCAGAAGATAAAAACCAAATTGAAATAAAACACCAAATTAGAGGTAAGGCCGTATAAAAGCGCCCGGCGGGCGGTGGTTTCGATCAGGAATAAGAAAGCATATTCCGCGAATATCAGTCTCGAGATGCGATTGGCGGAGCCCTCGACTTTCTGTCTTTGCATTTTAAGATCGCTGACGGATTCCGATGAAAACAAGACTTCCAGCGCGATTTGGACCAATAGCCTGAAAATGCGGTAGATAAAATACAGTTGGAAATAAAATAAAAACTGCGAAAGCTCCCCGACGTCCGTCGTTTCTATGATCTGCCGGGCGATCCAGATACCAAATGCCATACCGGCGGCCGGCACAAATGGATTGATTCTCGAGATCCACAAGGCGATTGAAGTTCTCTTGCGAAAATCCATCATTGAGCGCGACAGGATGGATTTTCGGGTCGAATCAAGCTTGATGTTGAACCAATTAAGCGCTCTGAAAAAGATAAGCGGGATCGCCAATAAAATAAAAAGCGCGACGATCTGTTGAAAAAGATCGATCCAGCCATCGACGCCGGCGTTGATCTTTCCTTTAAACTCAAGGGTTTTCGCGACCCCGCCCGCCTGAATCTTAATCGGGATAATTTCAATTTCTCGAGCGAAATCAGAGAGATTTTTTGAGTTTAAATCCCTGTGTCCGTTGCAGTTCGCGGTTTGATCACATTTAAAGAAAAGGCGTGATCTCAATTGACCGGCCTCGGTCAACAATTGGGAGGCTTGAAACCGCAGATCGTTTACGATTTGGGTTCTTTTTTGGGCTTGTTCAAGACGCCCTTTTTTAGCTTCGCCGTAGGCCTTGAGATAGTCCGCATACATCTGCGACTCTTTTTGGGAAAACGTGCTTTTGGGCGCGAGCGGCTCTGGCAGGTCTATCTGCGTGCCGACTTCCAATCCCCTGAAAAGATCGGAGATAAAATCGACCGTATTCTCCCAGGCCAGGTTTGCGGAGGACAGAAGGGATTTTACTTCCGCCTTCCCGCTTTGCTCTTGCTGAACAAGGGCGCTAACGTCGGCTTTTATCTTATCTAACGTCTCTTTTTTTTCCTCGATTAACCTTAAAAAAGCCAAGTGCTCATTCGCGTAGTCCGCCAGGTATTGCTGAAATGTGGTCTTGGCGACAGCCAGATTTTCATCGTCAAGCTGTGCTCCGGGTTCCGCCAATGTTTCAGATGTCTGGCTTAATTTTTTTTGAGCTTCCGCCAGTTCCGCTTCTGTCTTTTGGACCTCTTTTTGAACCGCTGTTCTTTCGGTGCTCAGCGCCCGTTGAGAATGGTAGTCGTCCACAAGTGTTGTTCGTCGGTCTTCAGGGAGTTCGAAGAATTTTACTTTCAATAAATTTAAATCGACGATGCGTTTCGCGTTCGTCCCGGAAATGCATTGGGACAGCCCTTCGAACTCCTTACTTTTCAAAACGCTTTCGATAGTTGTGAGTTGGCGAACCTCTTGCAAACGGCGGTATACTTGTTCTGAATCCCTGACATCGACTTGAAACACGAGTTCGAGGGGCAGTTGTGGAATCCCATTTTTCTCGATCAAAAAAGCCATACTCTCGATCTGCTTTTCAACGCCAAGACTTTTCGACTTCAATAGGGCGTCCAGCGACGCGCAGTCAGTTCCGGCAACCGCGTTAAAATTGAATAAAAGCGAAAGAGAGATAGAGATTAAAAAAATGTTGGTTTTTAGCATAAGTGTGCCAATACCATTGGCGTAAATTTATTTTCTGTCAATTATTTCAGATACATAAGGCTATTTTCCTTATGGATTCAGGGCGCGACTAGCGGCAGAAATCCGCGGGAATGCGGTTGGAGTACGCGGCGAGCGAAGTCTTGATGTCCAGCAAGCGTTTCAGATGCAAGCGATTGCCTTGCAAGCATCCGAAGATGCGCCAGTGACCGTGCATGCGCGCTTTCACCTCGATGATGCCCGGACCGATATCGAAAAGACTCTTAACGCCCGACGTCCCGCGACCGTGCATCATCGATTTCAAGAGCTTGCGAACCGCATGGGCGTGACGACCGCGCGCTTCTTCGGCGATTTCCTGGCTCAAGGTGAGCGAAATACCAGGTCGTTGCGCGATGTCGATCGAGTATGCATGGTCGGGTCTGAAGTCGCCGCCGGCATCCAAAATTTCTTCGAACGTGCGTGGTTCAGGCTTCGACGGTTCGGCGAGCGCCACCGGCGCGGGCTGGGCGCGGG
>DAISHW010000105.1:0-8288 GCA_036822295.1 Bdellovibrionales bacterium
CCACTTCGGATCTTGAGCGAAGCTCGTGTACGCAACCACGCGCGCGATCGGTTTCAAAGCGCGGTCCTTTACCGCGCCTTCACCCGCGATCACCAGCGCCGCGGCGCCGTCGTTGATTTTTGAAGCGTTGGCCGCCGTGATCGTGCCTTCTTTGTCGAAAGCCGCGCGCAATTCGGGAATTTTATCAAAGCGCGCTTTGCCGGGCTCTTCATCCGTGTCGAAACTCGTCGTGCCGGCCTTGCCGCCGACTTCGACCGCGACGGTTTCGTTTTTGAACGACCCGTCTTTCAGCGCCGCTTGCGCGCGTTTATAGGATTCGATCGCGAATTCATCCTGCGCTTGGCGCGAAATTTTAAATTCCTTCACCGCGAGTTCGGCGGCGTTGCCCATATGAAAATTATTGTACGGGTCCCAAAGTCCGTCTTTCACCATCGAGTCGGTCATGGTCACGGGACCCATGCGATAGCCGGCCCGTGAATTCTCCATCAGGTGCGGCGCAAGGGTCATGTTCTCTTGCCCTCCGGCCACGGCGAAATCGACATGTCCCAGCCGAACGCTGTCGCTCGCCAGCATCACGGCCTTTAGGCCCGAGCCGCAGACTTTATTGATGGTCATGCATGGAACCGAGACGGGGAGTCCGGCGTAGATCGCGGCTTGCCGGGCCGGCGCTTGGCCCGCGCCCGCGGCGAGCACTTGGCCCATCACGCATTCTTGAATGTCTTCGCCTTGGAGCTTCGCCTCTTTCAAAGCCGCCGTGATCGCGGTCGCGCCCAAACGCGGCGCGGGCAGTTGGCTGAAGGCGCCTTGAAAGCTTCCGATCGGGGTGCGTTTGGCGCTCAGAATATAGGCGTTGGACATGGCGAATCCTCCAAAGGTTATAGAGGCGCAGATTTTCAAAAATCCGCGCCTCATCTGTCAACGCAGCACGGTGTCATTCGCGCCTCGGGATTGGACCGATTCTCGAGGGCGCGGCAAACTTAAAGATGATGCTGCTTTTTATCGCATTTTGCTTGAACTCCTGGGCCGCGCCGCTCAGCGAATACCCGCCGCAGAAGATCTCTGCTCAGGGCGTGAAGTCGCTCAGGCTGATCGGCGTGCGCGGCGATCTGAAAGTCACCGCCCGCGCGGGCTCACACTACATTTTACGCGTGAAGCACACCAGCGGGAGGGGCGGCGACGACTGGCACCTTTCAATGGATCGCCAAGGCCACGCACTGGTGCTCGAGGTCTTCAACACGACTTACGGCGGCAAGTGGCGCGAGCAGGTGCGCCGCGAACATTGGCCCACGTTCAACGTCGAGCTGATCGGCCCGTCGCGCCCCACGCAAGTGAGCTGGCGCGAAGGAAACTTGAGCTTCAATTCGTGGCGCGATCCTCTGGATATTTCTTTTATAAAAGGCCGGTTCAAGTCGTCCAAAGGCGCGGGGCGCGTCTCTTTGCAGCTCCCCGAGGGCCGGGTCGATATCGCCGATCATCGCGGCGATATTTCCGTCAACGGTCAAACCGGAGATTTGAAATTTGCCCGCGTGAACGGGGCGCTCGACCTGCATTGGCTGAGCGGAACGCTGATTGCGGAAAAGGTGAGCGGCAAAGTGAAAGTCGATGGCGCCAACCTTGAGATTCACAACGAGTCCGGCCAAGGGGCTTGGGCCGTGAACACCGAGCGGGGTCAAGTTTTGTTTCGCGGGTTCTCGGGTGAACTCAAAGCGCAAGGTCAAGAAACGCTCTGGGATCTCCATGCCACGGCGCCGAGCGATCTGGAAGTCGTGAGCGGTCAAGGTTCGGTCAAACTCGATTGGAAGGGTAGACCTGCCGGTGTTTTTCTGACCACACAAACCGGTCAAATCAAAGCCACTAAGCTCGGTCCGGTCACCTTGCGCGAGGGATCCAAAGTCATCGAGTCAAAACCCAGTGAGCGCAAAGGCAATGTCTTCGTCCGCACACGCTCGGGCGATATTGTTTGGCGCTAGGTAAAGTCCTTGACCGGTTCCGGAAAATCCATCAACTTCGCCATCATGGCTAAAAAGAACGACAAGAAGAAAAAACCTGTAAAAAAGGCTGCCGCAGCGCCCAAAAAAGCCGCAAAACCGGCCAAAAAGGTCGCCGCGAAAAAGCCTGCCAAGGCGGCGAAACCGGCGAAGGCCGCCAAGAGTTCCGCGCCGAAGAAGGCCGCCAAGCCTGTCGCTAAAAAAGCTGGGCCCGCCAAGGTCGCTCCGAAAAAAGCGCTGGCGCCGGCGTCCGCCAAAACCGCAAAGCCGACCAAAGCGGCCAAGACTGCCAAGGCGGCCGTATCTTCGCCTGTCGCGAAAAAAGTCGAAAAGCCCATGCCGAAGGGCAAAGCGGGTAAGGCCACGGAAGCCAAAGAGACCAAGAGCAAGGCTCCGGTCGAAGAAGAAATCGAAGCCCAGGGCGACGCGGAAGAAGTCGGTGACGAAGAAGTCGTACTTACCGATGCCGATGGCCGCCGTTATTGCCGCGTGAAAGATTGCGATCAGATCTCGTCGGTCGACGGCTACTGCCGTTATCATTACCTGCTGTTCTGGAAGAAGATCCAAATCCGTAAGAAAATTCTCACGGAAGGCAAGCTCGAGCGTTACATCGAGGATTTGACCGCCCGTTATCCCGATAAATTCCTGGACATGCTCCGCAAAGACCTGCGCAGCGAAAAAGAATTCCTGGCCGCCATCCAAGAACTTGAGATCGACGAAAGCGCGGTCGACAATGAATTCGAAGACGAAGCACAAACCTACATCGACGAAGTCCGCGGCATGGAACCCACCGGCACCCGCGAAGAAGAGGACTTCTAAATCGGTACGTAGTTCCATTTTCTAACTGGGGTGCGGCAATTGCCGCACCGGTCTCTGCTCAACGTTTCGCGCGCGAATCTTCGCGCAAAATGGAATCTCGGAAAAAACGTTCACCCAAGACCGCTAGATTCTCTTGGTTGACACGGGCAACGTGGAAAGCATCCCGCTCGGAATCGCTAAACACTTTTCAACGAGTGCCCAAAGGAATCTGATCGCGCATTTTGTGACCAGTGAAGCGCTAGCCGGCTAACTAATGCGGCTTTTTTCCGCCGCCGTCCTCGTCGTCATCATCGCCCAAACCCAACTGTGCTTTGATCGTCTCGGGATCGACGTCATCGTCCCAATCGCCCTGCGCGACATCGCCCCCGCTTGCGCGGCCGAGCCACTTATCGGCTTCGGCCTCGAGCTCCGAGTTGACGGTCGAGTACTGAATAAAGATCTTGCGGCCCTCGAAGTCGACCTCTTGCCACAGGCGGGGAAAGTCACCGTCGTCCTGGGCGGTGAAGATCTGTTCGAATAGCGACGCACCGGCGTCGACGGCCAGATGAAGAAGCTTGAGCACGTTGTCTTTGTCTTTTTTATAGGCGATTGAGACTTCGAAATTGCTCTGTTTCAAGGCATTTGCGCCTTTATAGCCCACAAGGATCAGGAGCTCTTCCGGGTAAATGCGCCCATCCACTAAGACTTTTCCTTTGCCGATCTGCGCTTTGAAGTTCTCTTGGAAAACACCCCGCACCTGGCTCAGAAATTCCTTAGGCAAAGGCGACCATTTGCGCGAAGAGCTAAGTCTCGGTTCCATGAAAAATCCTCATTCAAAAATTGACCGGAATGACCAATCGGCAATATATAGATGAAACCTCACCATATAGCAGGAGTTCATGCAAAGCGAAAGTCTCAACTCTCCGGTTTCCCTTACCCATATCGGGCAGGGCGACGGTGTGTACATCTCGACTTACGGTTGCCAGATGAACGAGAACGACTCCGAGCGCATGATGACTCTGCTCGAGATGATGAACTTCCGGCCGGTCACGTCGCCGGACCAAGCGAGCCTGATCATCATCAATTCGTGTTCGATCCGCGAAAAGCCCGTTCATAAAGTGCATAGTGAAGTCGGTCGCTACCGCAAGATGAAGCAGGTCAATCCGAAACTCAAAATCGGTGTCGCGGGTTGTGTGGCTCAACAAGAGAAAGAAAAACTGAAACTCGACATCCCGCTCATCGACTTCGTGGTCGGCACGGACGCGATCGATCAGCTGCCCGAGGTCGTGGCCAAAGTCCGCGACGGTCAAGGCGTGATCCGCGCGCGCTTCGAACACGCGCAACCTTATCACATCGAAACCATGATTCGTAATCCGGGCGTATCGACTTTCGTGAACATCACCAAGGGCTGCGACAACTTCTGTACGTTCTGCGTGGTGCCGTTCACGCGCGGCCGCGAGCGCTCGCGGCCGCTGAAGCACTTGATCGACGATGTGAACAAACTCGTCGATCGGGGCGTGAAAGAGGTCACGCTGCTCGGGCAGAACGTGAACTCCTACGAATCGGAGTGCGGCACGAACTTCGCGCAGCTCCTTAAAGCGGTCGCCACCAGGACGGGTATCGAGCGCATTCGTTACACGACCAGCCACCCGAAAGATTTCAACTCCGAGTTGATCGAGATCATGGCCGAGCACCGCGACAAGATCATGGACTACATCCACTTGCCGGTGCAGAGCGGGAACAGCGACGTGCTCAACCGCATGAATCGCGGTTACACGCGCGAGATGTACTTGGAGAAAGCGCGTGAGATCTTCGAGAAAATTCCGGGCGTGGTGTTGTCGACGGATATCATCACGGGCTTCCCTGGCGAAACTGACGCGCAGTTCGAAGACACGATGACCCTGATGGAAGAAGTGCCCTACGAGAACATCTTCGCGTTCGCGTACAGCGCGCGGCCCATGACCAAAGCCGCGCGCTTTCCCGATCAGGTTGCGGAAGAAGTGAAGTTCGAGCGCTTGAACCGCTTGCTCGCGAGACATCGCGAGATCGCCTTTTCGCTTGCGAAAAAATATGAGAATCAGACCTTAAAAGTTTTAGTGGAACGATTTGATCCCGAGAACGGCAAGCTGCAAGGCCGCTCGACTCAGAACAAATCCGTTCATTTCACGGGAGACGCCCGTTGGATCGGGCAAACGGTCGATGTGCGCGTGGAGGAGTCGTTTCCGCTCACCTTGCGCGGGGAGATGGTGCAATGAAGAAACTGGATCTGGATTTAAAACCGACCGACGAAGTCATCGAACTCGAAGCCTTCGGTCTGACCAACAGCATGGAGGCCGCGCGCCCCGTCATGCTCTTCCGCGAGAAGAAGGGTGAGGCCGTGCTGCCCGTTTGGCTTTCGCCCCTCGACGCCGGCATCGCGATCACGCAGCATCAGCCGCAATCGTTCATGCTTTCGCCTCACGACGTCACGGTGAACGTTTTGAAAGAGCTCGGCGTCAAGGTGGACAGTTGTTTCTTCCGGGAACTCAAAGGCCATCAGCAGTACGTGGATCTGATTTTCTCCGGCTCGCGCAAATTAAGAACGCTCAGGGCCCGTGCCGATCACGCGATTTCGTTCTGTTTGCAAGCGGGCGCGAAATTCTATTGCACGCGCGCCTACCTCGAGGAATGTCGGCAAGTGAACGCGGAAATGACCAAGATGCCGGTCGGGGCGCTGCGCGCCGATATGAAGCGCGCCAAGCATCAGTACATGAACTGATCCGGGCGAAGGGGGTAAAACGTGATTCTGCCGCTGTTAGGAAAGACACCGCAAATCGGAGAAGGCAGTTTCATTGCCCCCTCTGCCGATTTGATCGGCGATGTAAGGCTCGGAAAGCGCTGCTCCGTATGGTTCAATGTGACGTTACGCGGTGACGTGATGCCGATCGTGGTCGGCGATGAAACCAATATCCAAGACAACACCGTTTTTCACGGCACGCACAAAAAGTGCGGCGCGACCGTCGGTAGCCGCGTGACGATCGGCCATTCGGTGATCCTGCACGGCTGCACGATCGGCGACAAAGTTTTGATCGGCATGGGCACGGTCATCATGGATCAGGCGAACATTCCTTCGCGGTCCATCATCGGCGCGGGCTCGCTGGTGACCGAAAACGCGACCTTTCCCGACGGACATTTGATCCTGGGACGGCCCGGGAAAGCGGTGCGACCTCTCAATGAAAAGGAACTCGCGTTCCTGGATAAGTCCGCGGACAACTATTTGGAATACATGAGCTGGTATCCCCCGGAAATGAAATCCCCCAACCCGTAAAAAAGGAGAATTCGCTTGGAAGACACCCATATCCCCGTGGCCTTCACCTTCGACGATATACTTTTGATTCCGCAGTTCTCCGAAATCGTACCGACTGAGGTGTCGACCGAATCGCATTTCGCGCGTGACATAATATTAAAGATGCCGGTCCTGTCGGCCGCGATGGACACGGTCAACGAACAAAAGATCGCGCAGATTATGGCGCAAATGGGGGGACTGGGCATCATTCACAAAAATCTGGATATCGAAGCGCAGGCGTTCGAAGTCGAGAGGGTGAAGAAATACGAAAGCGGCATGATTCTCGACCCGATCACGCTCGGTCCGGACGAGAAAGTTTCGGCGGCGCTCGAGCTCATGCGCCGTTATTCGATCAGCGGGGTGCCGATCACGGTCAAAGGCAAACTCGTCGGCATCCTGACCAATCGCGATTTGCGTTTTGAAACGAATGTCGAGCAGCCGATCAACGATTTGATGACCAAGCAAGACAAGCTCGTGACGGCGCCGGTAGGCACGACGCTCGGCCAAGCCAAATCGATCCTGCAGAAGCATCGTATCGAAAAACTTCCCGTGGTCGATAAAGACGGCACTCTGCGCGGGCTGATCACGATCAAGGACATCGAAAAGGCCCAAACCTTTCCGCAGGCGACCAAAGACAGGCATGGTCGCTTGGTGGCGGGCGCCGCGGTCGGGGTCGACAACACCTCGCGCGAGCGGGTGCAAGCGTTGGTCGCGGCCGGCGCCGACGTGATTTGCGTCGATACGGCCCATGGCCATTCCAAAAACGTGATCGATATGGTCGGCTGGGTCGCCCAGAACTTCAAGGACACCGTGGTCGTCGCAGGGAACGTCGTCACCGAAGACGGCACGCGTATGCTGATCGAAGCCGGTTGCGATGTCGTCAAGATCGGCGTCGGCCCCGGCAGCATCTGCACGACCCGCATCGTTTCGGGTGTCGGAATGCCGCAGCTCTCGGCCGTCATCGAGTGCAGCCGGGCCGCCAAGAAAAAGGGCAAGACTATCATCGCCGACGGCGGGATCAAGTTTTCGGGCGACGTCGCCAAAGCCCTGGCGCTCGGCGCGAATTCGGTGATGATCGGCAATATCCTGGCGGGCGCCGACGAATCGCCCGGCGAAACGATCTTGTATCAAGGCCGCACCTACAAGCTTTACCGCGGCATGGGTTCGCTTGGCGCCATGAAGAAAGGCTCGAAGGATCGCTACGGCCAGATGGACGTCACGGATCACGAGAAGCTCGTGCCCGAAGGCATCGAAGGCCGCGTGCCGTATCGCGGTTCGGCGCGCGGGATTCTGCATCAACTCGTCGGCGGCGTGAAGTCGGGCATGGGCTACGTGGGCGCCCGCAACATCGAAGATCTGCAAAAGCGCGCGCGCTTTGTGCGCGTCACTCCGCAGGGCTTGCGCGAATCGCATGTGCATGACGTGAGCATCACCAAAGAAGCTCCGAACTACAGATTGGAATAGTGAACAAATGGTTCAAGGTGGCGTCGTCATTCTCGATTTCGGTTCCCAGTACACGCAGCTCATCGCCAGACGCTGCCGGGAGCTCGATATATTCTCGGAGCTGATGCTCTTTGACACGCCCGCCGCGGAGATCCGGAAGCGCCGGCCGGCAGCGATCATTTTGAGCGGCGGGCCGAGTTCGGTCGATGAGCCGCAAGCGCCGCTTCGAGACGTCGAGGAGCTCTTGAAGATCGCGCCGGTGCTCGGCATTTGTTACGGCATGCAGCTGCTTGCGCACAAGCTCGGCGGCAAAGTCGAGCGGGCCGGGCGGCGTGAATACGGCTTCAATACGGTGAAATGGGATGAGAAGCTCGGGAGCTGGAATCAGGCCGGTCAAAAAGTTTCGATGAGTCACGGCGACGTGATCACTCAAGCGCACAAGGGCGCGAAGGTCGTCGGGTGGTCGGGCAGCGATCATCCGGCGGCGATGATCGGCGAGAGATTCTGGGCCGTGCAGTTTCATCCGGAGGTCGCGCATACAGAGGGCGGCATTGAGTTCTTGAAGGCGTTTTTATTCACCTTCGCGAAGGCCCAAGAGAACTGGTCGTCGAAAGCCATCACCGAACATTTGCTGAGCGACATTACGGAGCGGGTCGAACCGGGTGAGCGCGTGCTCTGCGCGCTCAGCGGCGGTGTCGATTCGACGGTGGTCGCGGCATTGCTGACGAAAGCTC
>DAISHW010000106.1:0-8280 GCA_036822295.1 Bdellovibrionales bacterium
AGTGTACGAGAGGGCATTCTTATCCCAAATGTCGAGGGCCACTTCTTCTCGAAATGTGCTCTTGTCTATTGGTTGATTGAAACCGAAAACAAACGACGCTTGGGCGCCGGGTTTAACATCGTTTTTTCGTAGCTCATGAGGCACGAGCCCCGGTGTGTTTGTATTGAAATTCCAAAGAGTCAGTTTCTCTTGGATACTTGGTGCAATCGTCGACTCTTCTTTGTGGTAGACGGTTCCGTCTTTGCCGGTCGCTGAGAATTTCAATTGAAATCCGCGCTCATCAAGGAGGGATTGAATTTGGAGACGTCCCGTGAAGGACTGCCCCTCGTGGTTGACCCCCTCACCAACGTACGTACCGATCATTTCATTCAATTTTGACAGCATTGTTTTCATGTAGACGTGCTCCTTTTTTAAAGTTTCAAAGAGAGCGTCCACGTTTCAAGATGTGCATTTTGCGGAGTGAAGTCGTCGCCTGACCCTCTCAACCTTTGGGAGTTTTCCCGCACCAACGCACCTGGAGCGCGTTAATTCAAATTTTCGTTTTTTGATTTTACCTGTGGATTCGATCAGTTAACCAATTTCTCCAGGTGCGAAATTGGTTGCGGGGGCCGGATTTGAACCGACGACCTTCGGGTTATGAGCCCGACGAGCTACCAGGCTGCTCCACCCCGCGACAAGATATGGACTGAGCCGAACGAGCAAGGTACGCCCCTCTCCACCACCCAGTCAAGTGAAGATCCGAGCGCGACAAGGTATTGTTTCCGCGCTAGAATCCCCGTTATGAACGAAGCTGCGGTCGTACTTGTCCTGTTCTTAGTCTTTGCGGGCTTTGGCGGTTATCTCTTCTTGATGGTCTATTACCCCGAGTGGGTCGGGATCACCGGCAACGCCGCCAAGAAAACGCTTTCCGAGCACGAGGAAGGAAGCAAGGTCGACGACTCCGACCCTTTCTCCTCCAACACTCAAAACAAACCCTAAATTAAGATTCTAAGTTTCGACGATCTGCCGCGGGAAGGTGACCGAAGCTTCGGTGCCGCGCGCGCCGTGCTCCATATTGAAACCCCATTCGTAAATCCCCGACGCCGTGTTGACCCAAGCCAGACCAAGCCCGCTGCCGACCGGACCTCTCGAATCGTCGCTGCCGACGTTGAACGGCTGACCGAAGCGCTCACGCACCTCTTGCGGCAATCCCTTTCCTTGATCGATCACCTTCAACGTATGATCGGTCACGTCGATCTCGACCGCGGAACCGGCCGGCGAAAACTTCAACGCGTTGGTCACCAGGTTTGAAATCACCTGCTCCAGATGATGCGGATTCGCGAGCACCGGGAAATCCGAGCTCAGCTTCACCTTCAGGCGCCCCTGCCCGACCGTCGCGAAGCGCCCCGCGACGTTTTCAACCACCTGGCGCATGCGCATGGAATGCAAGTTGGTCGGCGCCTGCGAGTTTTCAAGTTCGGCCCATTCCAAGAATTGCGAAATCTGACCCGACATTTGGTCGATCTCTTGGAAAATCGCTTTCGCGTCGTCTTCGTTCAAACGACGATGAGCGCGCATATCTTCAGTCTCGGCGCGCAGAATCGCCAAAGGGGTCTTCAGTTCATGCGCCATCTGGAAAGTCCATGAACGCGTGAGCTTGTAGTTCAGGTTGATCCGGTCGATCAGTCTTTGCATGGTCAGGATCAGCACCGAGAATTCATCGGACTTCGACCAGAAGTTCCGCGTGTATCGAGTCAGATTCGCCGGCAAAGGCTGCACGGGCTTCATGCTGATCAGGTTGGTGGTCTGATCGCGCAAATGACGAATCAACAAACGCTGAGGATCGAGCAACACCAGCGTCAACACGGCCGAAGCCAGGAAAATGGTGATCGTGAAGCCCAACATGTAATTGATCACGCGGTCATCCACGATCTGCCAATTCAAGAAGTTGCGATCCATCACGCTGCCGATTTGCAGGATGTACCCGGGGAAGTCCGTGATGGGCACGGTGTGAACACGTACGTATTCATTTTCGGATTCGACGCCCGACCATTCATCCAGATTCTGAAATTCGAGTTTAAGGAGGTTCACGCCCTCGCTCTGATAGATGACCTTGCCCCCGTCATCGCGAATCACGAAGATCTTGCCAATCCGCGCTCCGGAAAGAGCGGTGCCCAGCGCCTCGCGCACGCCGCGACGGGATTTCAAGGAAGCTTGAAAATCCGGGGCGCGCATCAACGCCTCAGAGGCCTCGGCCAAATGACGATCGATCAGCTTGATCCGTTGAGTTTCAAAGAAGTGCGCATGGATCCAGCTGAAGCTGATTCCAGAGAAAATCAAGGTCGCGAAAATGATGAAGAAAAACCTATTCCTCAATCCAATATCCGGAGTTGCGCATGTTTTTGATCTGAACGCTGGCTCCGGCGTCTTTCAAGCGACGACGAAGCTTATTCACGGTCGCTTCGACGACATTGCTCTCGACTTCGGAACTCATCTCCCAGACCTGTTCGTGCAAAAAGGCCTTGCTGAACACCTTTCCGGGATTCTGCACCAGAGTTCTTAAGAGAACAAACTCCTTATTTGGCAACGACACCCACTGATCGCCGATCTTCATCGAACGATTGTCGGAATCCAGCGCCACGTTGCCGAAAACCAGCGACGAACGGCCCCCGCGCCGCAAAAGCGCGCGAATGCGGGCGATCAGCTCTTCGCTATCGAAGGGCTTTTCCAAGTAGTCATCCGCGCCCTGATCGAGCAGCAACGCCTTTTCGGCGGCCGTATTGATGGCCGAAAGAATCATGATCTTGGTTTCCGGAAATCCCTCGCGCACGGCCTTCAAGAGCGACACCGAATCGCGGTTGTGCAGCAGACGATCGAGCAGGATCAGGTCGAAACGGCGCAGCGGCATCGCCAGCATGTTTTCGAGATCGCGGTAAGATTCGCATGTGAAAACGGAAAACCCGTTTTCACTCAAGATACGCTGCAGGTGGGCCAGCAGCCTGGCCTCATCCTCGACAATTAAAATTCGTGCGAATGCCATACGGCAATATTACGTAAAGCCTCAAATCCACGCACCTCGGATTTACTAAATTAATATTCATCTTCATAACTTAGAAAAGACGGGGCGCTTTGCCCCTGCGGATCACGTTGACTTAGACTCGGACGGTGCAACACTATTCGCTCGACACGGGGGGATTTCATGCTTACGCGCTCTTTATTCGCAGTCTTGATGCTCTTTAACACCAACGTCTTGTACGCCGGGACGACCGACGCGGTTTCGTTCATGGCGGGTTGCTGGAAAGCCCACCGTCATGGCTCGATCATGACCGAGAATTGGACCACGAAAAGTCGGAACCTGATGTTGAGCGTGGCCTCGAATCGGCGCGAGGACAACACGATCGACGCCTATGAATTCAAGCGCATCCAATTGAACGCGAACGCCGATTTGATCTTCACGGGTTACCCGAACGGCACGCAGGCCGCGGACTTCACCTTCGATGCGGACGCCAGCCAAGACGCGAACAACTTCCGCGCGGTGTTCGTGAACGAAGCCGGCATTTTCCCGAAACGCATTTCATATTCGCGGCCGCGCGCCGATGCGGGTCGCATGGTGCTCGTGCTCTCGGGCCTTGATGCCAACGGACAGCCTAAAGAAGAGCGCTATCCGTTGTTCCGGGCGAACTGCAACAACGCGTTCTAAGCTTACTGTTGCTGAGGTTGTTGATCTTGGGGTTCCGCGGCGTCACCGACCTCGCGGCCCAGATATGAAACGTATCGTTTGAAGAGCAGATCGAAAATCCACAGCGTGCCGTCTTGTTCCAGCGCCCGCGCGCCCTTGACCCCCAGCAAATGGTTTCGCGAGGTCGAGTCGCCGGCGTCGATCATCTCGCGCATCAATCTGGAAATTTCGGCGGTCAAGGGGTTCGGATTCGCGTCGCGCACATCGGCCATCGCGCGCAGCAACGGGCGCAGATCCTTAAGGCGATCTTGAACCGGATCCCCAACGATCAACGACGGTTGCGCACCCGGCGGAAGATAGCCGCTCTCGTGAACTTCTTCGTACGCCCAACGCGCGGCCCGGACGTGATCGATGCCGGGCATGCGTTCGCGAATCAGCTTGTAGCGACGCAACCACATTTCAAATCGGCGGTAATTCGCGTCGAACGCCGAGCGCGGCGCGGTCGTCTCCCAGGTCAAACGGGCCTGGCCGACTTCGACATCCACCCAGAACGATCCCGACCCCGCGACCGCCTGGACAATCCCGCCCATCCCCTCGATCCGTTCGATGAGCGGCTGCACAACCGGCGAGGCGAATCCCATCAAGACACCGGTGCATGAAAATGGCTGTAGAATCGGTTCTTCCTTGGCCCAACCCAAGGTTGGCGCCGCGAGGTGCGCGAAGATGATCGCCAGTTGAAATATCCGCATGGACCGGAACTATAACGGAACCGGTGCCGTCATGGGCAGAGTAAAACTTACCTAAATCGGCCCCTGTTGTTGCGGCGCATTCAATAGAGCCGGCATGGCTCCTTCCGAAGGAACTCGCGTATATAAATACAAATGCTTCTATAACCGCCCAAAGAGTTTTCACGGATAGGATAAACTTATTAAGTTTTAAATGGGCCTTGGCCCTCAACGACTTCAAGGCCCGCGCCCGCGCGATAGCGAAGGTTGACGTGCCTAAACCCCGCAATCATTATATTCGTGTGATACACCTACCCGACCTCATTCAAGATCTGGCCTTGATTCTGATGGTGGCGGGCGCGGTCACGCTCATCTTCCGCAGGCTCAAACAGCCCGTGGTTCTCGGCTACATCATCGCCGGCATTTTGGTCGGCCCCTATTTCCCGATGGTCCCCGACGTCATGGACACCGAGGGCGTGAAAGTCTGGTCTGAAATCGGCGTCATATTCCTGCTCTTCGGCTTGGGGCTCGAATTCAGCTTCCGAAAGCTCGCGCGCGTCGGCGCCCCGGCCTCGATCACGGCGCTTTTCGAAGTCATCGGCATGGTCGTGATCGGATTCCTGACGGGTAAAGCCTTCGGCTGGAATTCGGTCGACAGCATGTTCTTAGGGGGAATCCTGGCGATTTCCTCGACGACGATCATTATTCGCGCCTTCGATGAGCTCGGTATGAAGACCCGGGGCTTCGTGAGCCTGGTTTTCGGCGTGCTCATCGTCGAGGATTTGATCGCCATCTTGCTGATGGTTCTTTTGTCGACTATCGCCGTCAGCCAGGTCTTTTCCGGCTCAGAGATGGTGCTCTCGGCGTCGAAACTCGTCTTCTTCATGGCGCTTTGGTTCGTGTCGGGTATTTTCCTGCTTCCGACGTTCTTGCGTTTCACGCGGAAATTCTTGAGTGACGAGACGATGCTGGTGGTTTCCATCGGACTCTGCTTCTTGATGGTCGTGCTGGCGACGCGCGCGGGGTTCTCACCCGCTCTCGGGGCGTTCATCATGGGATCGCTTTTGGCCGAAACGACCGAGGGCGAGCGCATCGAGCATTTGGTCGCCTCGGTGCGCGATCTGTTCGCCGCCATATTCTTCGTGTCGGTCGGGATTTTGATCGACCCGCAAGTGATGATCGACCATGCGGCGCCCATTCTCGTGATCACGGCGGTCACGATCGTCGGAAAAACGCTTTCGACCGCGGCGGGCGCGCTCATCTCTGGTCAAAGTTTAAGGCATTCGGTTCAGGCCGGCATGAGTCTCGCGCAGATCGGGGAATTCTCTTTCATTATCGCGGGGCTAGGCCTGACGCTGAAAGTGACGAGTGATTTTCTATATCCGCTGGCCATTGGCGTCTCGGCGCTCACCACGTTCACGACGCCATATATGATTCGCTCGGCCGACAAAACGGTCGGTTGGCTTCAGCGCGCGCTTCCCAAAGCGTGGCGGGAGAAGCTCGAGGGCACGCAGCGCCGACGGCAAACCAAAATCGATCGCCCCTTGAGCGGGCATTTGCGCGAGTTCGTCATGAGCGCTGCGCCCAACGCGATCGTGATCATCGGCATCACGTTGGCCACGAAGTATTATTTCTATCCATGGCTTCAAACTCAAACCGACACGCTGCTGGCCGCGGCGGTCGGCAGCCTTTTGGCGACTGTGGCGATCTGCGCGCCTTTTTTATGGGCCATTGCTTTTCGGCAAGGCGCGGAGCAACCCGTTCCCCATCGTTCAGTCTATTTCTTACGCGGCAGCATCACGGTCGTCGCCATCGGTTTGATCGCGGCGCAATTCGTGGCGGCGACCGCGGCGATTTTGATCGCGATCTCGATGGCGCTGGTGGTGGGCTTCATACTTTCCCGTGAGCTTGGCCATATTTACGAAATGCTCGAAAAGAATTTCTTGAAGAACTTGAAAGAAAAAGAAAACGCGATGCGCTCGCAAAGTTTGCCGCCGCTGGCGCCTTGGGACGCGCACCTGCAAGAGCTGACGGTCTCGGCGGAATCGGAACTGATCGGCAAAACTTTGGCCGAAGCGCAGATTCGCGAGCGTTTTGGCGTTACGATCGCGTTGATCGAGCGCGGCAGCCATGTGCTTGCGGCGCCCGGAAGGATCACGCCCATCTACCCCGGCGACCAACTCCATATCATCGGTAACGACGAACAGATCGCCTTGTTTAAAACGGCTTGCGAGGGGCCTTTGCGCATGCCCCGTGATTTGACCTCTGTCGATTACATATTGAAGCCGCTGACGATCACGAACGAATCACCTTACGCGCACAAAACGATTCACAACTGCGGCATTCGCGAAGCCACCAAAGGTCTTGTCGTCGGAATCGAGAAAGACGGCCGGCGCCAGCTCAATCCGGACTCAAACATATTGATCGAGCCCGGCGACCTGATCTGGGTCGTCGGAGACCGAAAGCTCGCCGCATCGCTTACGGAGTGATCTCCATCGGACGACGTGTCTTATAGGTGCCGCTCTTGCGGAGCAAGAATATCGACAACGCCACGAGTGCCCCGATGAACGCCAAAAACGTGAACCCACCGAGCAACATCAGACCTAGATAAGCCGAATTCACCGGATCATCCGTGTACTGGGCCAAAGTCTGTATGGGGAATAACGCCACCCATGAAAGCGGATAAGGAGAAATATAAGCGGAAACCGATTGGGTTCTCATGATGAACCTCCCTTGTCGTTCGTGCGCAGCAAATTCAAGGCCAGGGATCTCGGGAGTCGGCTTGCCCCACCGCGAAGAAGCGGTTACGTTCCCGACATGATCGAAGTGCCGCGTGAAAACTTAAGCGCCGAAGCGCTCGAAGGCGTGATCGACGATTTCATCCTGCGCGAGGGAACCGATTACGGAAGCGTCGAAGCGTCTTTGGAAAAAAAGCGGCAAGATATTCTGCGGCAACTCGAATCGGGCCGCGCGAAAATCGTCTTCGACCCCGAAACGGAAAGCATCACTTTGCTCGCAACGCCAAAGTGATTTTTTCCGCCAGATCGGTGCGGCCGAACGGCTTTCGCAGCATGACGGTTCCCGGAAACATTTCCGACGGTTCTTGTTCCGCGTCGCCCGTCATCACGATGACGGGCAGATGCGCGAACTGCGGCGCTCTGAGCTCATGAAGAAGGAAAAGCCCGTTCCCTTGCGGCATATGCACGTCGGAAATCAAAAGATGTATCGTTTGGGTCTTTAAAATTTCAAGCGCGCGCGTGCCGTTTTGGGCGGTGACCACGCGATAACCCATGCTCATCAACGTTTGCTCGAGCAGCGTGCGCATCGTTTCTTCGTCATCCACGACCAGTATCGTTCTTAACATCGACATGCTTACATTGTGAAACGAGTAAGATTTGTTTGCAATCGGCAGGGCTTGGTTTAAAAAAAAGCATGACCAAACTACTGCATGTGGCAATCGCGTTTTCAGGGGCCATTTTGTCCCAAATTTCCGTCGCTGAGGAATGTCCCCGGATCGCGCGCGCCGTGATCGATCTGGGGTCCGGCAGCACCAAGCTCACCGTCGCCGAGGTCGAACTCTGCGCGAAACGCGAACCCAATCTGGTCAAAATTCTCGAAGACTCAAGAAGCGAGGCGATCGCGCTCGAGGCCGGAAAAAATCCAAATGGCGATATCCCCGACGAACTGCAGATTCAAACCGTGCACGCCATCACGAAACTCAAGGACGAAGCCCGTGAGATCGCCACCGCCGCGGGCTTGAGCCGTTTGGAGCTCGCGATCGCCGGAACGCACGCGCTGCGTACCGCGAGAAACCGCGGTTCTTTTTTGCGCCGCCTTGAGCGCGAAGGCTATTCGGCGCGCGCGCTCACCCAAACGCAAGAGGGCCGTTTCGGATTT
>DAISHW010000107.1:0-8274 GCA_036822295.1 Bdellovibrionales bacterium
GACGCCCATGCCCGAACTGTTGATGACGCTCGCGACGCCCTCGAGCGTGTTGTTCTCGCCGTTGATGTAAATCTCTTTGGAACCGTCGGGAGTTTCAAAGCGGAAGTAACCGATGCCCACTTGCGATTTGTCTTTGTCCGGAAACCCGTTAGTGATGGCCGCGGCTTTTTGCGCGAGCTCGAGCACTTCGACGTTCCAGTTGCCGTTCACCGCCGAGTTCGGATCGACCACGCCCGAAATGATATTGGGATCGCCCGACGCGAGCTTGATGTCGCTGAAACCTTTGGTGCTCGCCAGAGCGCCGAGAGTGCCGGTCACGCCGCTGAGCTTCGACTCGAGTTCGGTCACGAGCTTGAGCCGGTTCTCTTGCTTGCCTTTGTTGTTTTCGATGTTTTTGATCGGGATCTTTTCGACTTCCACCAGTTGCTCGACGATATTCGGCGGCAGTCCCGATGCGAGTCCTCCGAATGAAATTCTGCCGGCCATTTGATCCCCGCTCCGCTTTCGCGTGTGTCTTTAGTACTTCTTATTTTCACGTGGAAAACGCGGGGCCGTGAGTCAATAAAATGACTACATCGCTTTGTCTAGAATGCGGCCGGTGGGGCGGTCTTTGGCCAATGAAGCCGACCAAAGTTGGCTTTCGGACAGTCGGCGCACCACTTGACCCGCGGGATCCACGATCAGGATCACGCGCGCATCGTCCTTCTGCTCGACTTTGATGCTGAGGTTGTTGGCTTTTAGTCCGGGGTGCTCGCCGAGCGCTTTCAGAGCATCGTCAAATTCCTGTTGGGTCAGATGACGTTTGATCTCTTGTTCCGCGTGCTGGCGGCGGCCGTCGGCGTCCCGATCGCCCGTATTTTGCGAGCGTACGCCACCCTCAACCTTCTGCTTGGGTTCGATCGAGGACAAATTCGGAATGGAAGCCATGCCTTTGATATTCATCCGTCTCACGTTTCGACGGTTTCACCGGGAAACGTGACGGGATGAACGACCGGAATTTAAAAACGCCGGCGCCCTTTGGCTTCGGGCGCGGCCGCCGCGGGGTCTTCGGGCCAGGAGTGTTTCGGGTAACGCGCGCGCAATTCCTTGCGCACGTCCGCGTAAGCGCCACGCCAGAATCCCGGCAAATCCGAAGTCACCTGAACGGGGCGATAGTTCGGCCCGAGCAGCCGCAAAGTCACCGGAACGCTTCCCTTCAGGATCCGGGGATGCGACGTCACGCCGAACATCTCTTGCAAACGCACTTCAACATACGCCGCATGACCCTCGGAATAGTCGATGCGGTGACGATTCCCCGTCGCGGCGGTGAGATGCGAGGGCGCGAGCGCGTGAAAATCGACCGTCACTTCGCGGCCCAACGCGGTTTCAAGCAGGCCCGGCAAATCCTGTTCGAGCACGTCACTGATTCTGGTCTTCTGAAACGCCGCCATCTCGAGCGCCTGGCGAATCACCTCTGCATCCAACACGAACTTGGAATCGCGCGCCGCCAAAAAATTCCAGCGCTCCATCCAATGTTTCAAACCCTGGTGCCGGGCCACGATCCAATCCCATTTATCCACCAGGACATCCACCATCCGGTCACCGACCGCAGAGGGGTCGACAGGTCTTAAAGACGGCTCCTCAATCGGCAGATCGTCTAGGAAACGGCCGCGCCGGGAATAAAAATTCCCCTTCTCTTCATCGAAGTGGATGTCCTCGCGCACCTCGATCTCGTCACCCAGCTCGCGCAAAATGAAATCCTTGCTCATGCCGCACGCCAACGAGATCGTCGTGTCGGCTTGGCCCGGGATGTCGATCGCCTGTAAAGCGATGAAAAACTCGCTCGTTTTCACTTGCGTGCCCTCGGCCAATTTCACGCCGCGACCGCCGACCATCAGGGCCCGCGCGCCGGAGCCGCGCCGGCGACACAAGCGATCGCGCTGCGTGTGCAGCAACAAGCGGCGAACCCGCAGGGCTTCGTCGCCGTCTTCCGCGCGCCGGCGCACCAAACGGGCGATCTGCTCGGCCGCTTCACGAATCGGCCGCATCCGGGCGCCGCCCTCCCGCAACAGCTCCAACCGCAACGTCAGATCGCATTCCAAGCGCGTCGTGGGAGCGTGGCGCGGGTCATGAACCGCGTCGCGCTCGTTCAAGATCGCCACCATGCGCGCGGCCAATTCGGTGTCTCCGCTCTCTTCCGCGCGCACCATGACCGCGCCCCAACGCGGCGGCAGCGGCAGTTTCAAAAGTTTGCGGCCCAACTCGGTCAAGCGATTCCCGGAATCGATCGCGCCCATCGTCTGCAAACTCCGGCGCGCCAGCGAAAGCAAAGGACCCGGCGGAGGATCGAACCAAGAGAATCCCGCGAAATCGGTGACTCCCAAATGCGCGAGCCACAATAAACCTAGGTTCAGATCCGCGCGCTGCACTTCACCGACCGGGGCGACCGGCATCGCGGTTTCGTCATACTCCGTCCACAGGCGCACGCACACGCCCGCCTTTTGCCGGGCCGCCCGGCCGGCGCGCTGGCGCGCATTGAACTGCGAGATCCGCACCGTCTCGAGCTGCGAAAATCCGGTCTTCGAGCCGGCTTGCATCACCTTCGCCAAACCGCTGTCCACGACGAAGTCCACACCCTGCACCGTGACCGATGCCTCGGCGACGTTCGTCGACAAAATCACCCGCGCCCGCGAACCCTTGCGCAGAACCCGCTGTTGATCCGCGAGCGGCAACGATCCGTGCAGCTCCACGATTTCGCGGCCCGACCCGCTGAGCCGCTCGGCCAAACGGCGAATTTCGCCGACGCCCGGCAAAAACACCAGAACGTCCCCCGAAGTCTCGCGCGCCGCGCGCGAAACCGCGTCCGTCATCCGGTCGAAAAACTCGTGATCCGTTTGCGGCCGCAAAGAACGCTCGGCATGGCGAATCTCCAAAGGATGCACCAAGCCCGGAACGTCGATCAGAGCGCTGCCCGGCAAGAAGCGCTGCAAACGCTCGACGTCCAGAGTGGCCGACATCACCAAGAGCTTGATCTCGCGCCCCAGCTCCTGAAGCTCCTTCACCGCCCCGAGCATCAAGTCCTGATTCAGATTGCGTTCATGAAACTCATCGATGACGACCAGGTCCACGCGCTTCAATTCGGGATCGTCGATCAGGCGGCGCAACGCCAAGGCGTCGGTCACGAAATTCAGCCGCGTGCGCGCGGAAGACTTCGATTCGAAGCGAACGGCGTAACCCACCTCTTCGCCCACGCTCCATCCGCGTTCCAAGGCGATGCGATGGGCGGCCGCGACCGCGGCCATGCGGCGGGGTTGTAAAACTAAAATATTTCCGGGAATGACGGAAAGAAGCTCCGGCGGCAAACGCGTCGTTTTACCGGCTCCGGGCGTGGCGGTCAGAATGGTCGCGGCGTGCGCGGAAACCGCGGCACGAATCTCGCTCAATAAAGAATCAATCGGCAACGCCTGCATCATGGAAGCCGAAGCGTAACACCAAAGCCCACCTAAAACACCCCGGGAATCCCGCTGGAGAATCCCCGGGTTAGGTAAGGCCGACGGGGAAGGGCGAACGATCTCTCCCCGTCTTCAAAATCCAAAGTTGGAATATTAACCGATCAGCTTCAAAGCGGCCATCGGTTGCGTGTTGGCCTGGGCCAAGACGCCGACAGAGGCGTTGAGCAGAATGTTGTTGCGCGACAGCTCCGCCGAGCTTTGCGCGACGTCGGTGTCGCGGATGCGCGAGTTCGCGGCCGAGAAGTTCTCGACGGCGACACCGAGGTTTTCGGTCGTCGACACGAGACGGTTCTGGATCGCGCCCAAGGTCGCGCGGTAACCGTTGACCTGGCGTTGCGCGTCCTCCAAGACTTCCAGCGATTGGCGCGCGTCGTTTTTATCCGAGAAATCGAAACCGGCGATGCCCAGCGAATCCGTGGTCGCCATCAGCTCCGAGGAATCGAAACCGATGCGGTCTTTGAAGTCGTCGTTGTTCACGTCGACTTGGAATTCGAAGCGGTTGCCGCTGCCGTTGAGCAGATCCGTTTTACCGAAACGGGTCGACTGGGCGATACGTTCCGATTCGTTGATCAGCTGTTGCACTTCTTTATTGATGAATCCGCGCTCGATATCGCCGACCGTATCGGATGCGGCTTGCACGCCGAGCTCGCGAAGACGGGTCAAGATATTGGAGATTTCGCCCAAGCCGCCTTCGGCGACTTGCACCATGGACATACCGTCGTTGGCGTTGCGTTGCGCTTGTTGGTAACCGCGGATCGTCGACTTCAACGTTTCGCTGATCGAGAGACCGGCGGCGTCGTCGGCGGCTTTGGTGATGCGGCTGCCCGAAGACAATTGCGCGAAAGACTTTTGGATCTCGCGCTGGCTTCCGGCCATCGACTTCTGCGCATTAATGGACGGCAGATTGGTTGTTACTCTCATTCCCATGGTGTTCCCCTTTTTCTTCCACGCTCATTGGCGTGAATTGCAAATAAAGAGATCCCTCTCTCATCAACGTCTTGGCCGTACCTACTCAGCCGCGCCGTCGAAGAGCCCAATACTTGAGCTTCGTTGTTAATTGTTAGCGTCGTTCGTACCGGACCGTCTGGGTCGAGTGCGACTGACAACCAACCTTTCGGTGAGTCTGGCAAAGGCTTAAGTCTCGTCGAGTGAATCTGGACGAAGGTGGTGGGAAAACTGGATGTACATCCTGCAATTCAGGACGTTTCGCGGGTCAAAACAGGACTAAAACAGAGTCTTAGGACTTTCGATTTACGACCTTAGCAACCTCACCCTATGTCTTTCCCGACCTTTTATATATCTAGTCGGGACTTCATAAGTACCCCGGGCGATAAACGCATCGCCCGGGTAGGTAAGGTACCGGGGAGGAAAAGGAAAACCTCCCCATTGCTTAACCTTAAATCAATTATCCAATCAGTTTCAGGGCGGCCATCGGCTGCACGTTCGCCTGTCCGAGCACCGAGATCGAAGCCGACTGCAAAATGTTATTGCGCGAAAGCTCCGCCGTGCTCTGGGCGACGTCGGTGTCACGGATGCGCGAGTTCGCGGCCGAGAAGTTCTCGACGGCGACGCCGAGGTTTTCGGTCGTCGAGATCAAACGGTTCTGGATCGCGCCCAAGTTCGCGCGGTAGCCGTTGACCTGGCGTTGCGCTTCTTCGAGCTGCGTCAGGGCCTCGCGAGCGCCGTCTTTCGACGAGAAGTCGAAACCGTCGACGCCCAAGTTGGAGGTCGTCGCGTCCTGTTGGCTCGCATCGAAGCCGATGCGGTCCTGGAACTCATCGTTGTTGATGTCGACCTGGAAGGAGTATTCCGAGCCCGAACCGTCCAGCAACGCCTGGTTGCCCCAACGGGTCGTTTTCGCGATACGCTCCATTTCGTTCTTCAGTTGCTGAACTTCTTTGTCGATGAAACCGCGCTCAGTTTCACCTACGGTGTCGGATGCGGCTTGCACGCCAAGTTCACGCATGCGGGTCAAGATGTTCGAGATCTCGCCCAGTCCGCCTTCCGACACTTGCACCATCGAGATGCCGTCGTTGGCGTTGCGTTGCGCCTGCTGGTAGCCGCGGATCGTCGACTTCAGTGTTTCGCTGATCGAGAGTCCCGCGGCGTCGTCTGCGGCCTTGGTGATACGGCTGCCCGACGCGAGTTGCGCGAAGGATTTGTTGATTTCACGGGAGCTGCCGCTCATCGCGCGTTGGGCGGAGATGGACGGCAAGTTTGTTGTGACTCTGAGACCCATGGGGTCCCTCCTTTAGTGGTTTGGACGGCCTTCGTCCGGCTGAACCGCTTCGATCCTACTCGAAGTGTATTGGCTCAGCGCTCGCTTCCTTGCGCGCTTGGGTTGAACACGTTGGAGCAGTTAGAAGAAATACTTTGGAGACTGCAAACGAACCGTTTCCCGGCAATCACTCCGAGAGGGTTCTCATCTCCGAAACACCCAACCACTGCTTGCTTGACTAGCCTTTCGGCGACGTCCAGGTGAACTAAAGTCGAGTCGAGTAGAACTGGACCATCGTCCGTGATGAACTGGACCTAAGGCGTGGGTTTTCCCGTGAACTCGCGCACAATATATGACCGAACGTGTTCGGACTCGACCTCGACGAAATGCTTACGGACCTAAGGCCCCACGACCATGGACGGTGAAAGCGTTCAGCGGTGTTCGCTTAAACGGCCGCTGACGTTGACCGGCATTTCGCTTCGGTTTGAAACTTCCCTACCAAACAACAGCAATTCCCTTTGGGGGAGGAGATACGAATGACCAAGAATATTTTGGCGTTAGGCGTGGCGGCTTTGTTCACGCTGAGCGCGTGCTCGACCACGAAAGCGCACTTCGGCTACAACGAGTTCAAAGGCGACATGCCGATCTCGAGCGGCAATCAGAGCGGCGAGGAATTGGGCGCCGTCGAGGGCTCCAAAGGCGGCTTCGTGTGGACGAGCTGCGACGAACAGGCCCGCGACGCGGTCCGTGAGCTGATCGCCAACACGCGCTCCAAAGGCGGCAACGCGGTCGGTAACGTGAAATGGCGTGCGGATGGCACTTCGGCTCCCACGTGTAAGAAGAGCTGGGGCTTCGTTCTGGTTTGGCCGTTCCTGTTCACGCCGCTTTTCGCCAGCTCGCATGTGGACGGAACCGCGTACAAGACCAGCAAGTCGGCCGCCTATAAAATGGGTTTGATGATGTTGCCCGAAAACGAGCGTGAGGATGAAGCCTTCGTGGACAAAGTGCTGACGCTCTAACCGACAGAAAAGGAAAGGGAGCTCAAGATTAGAGCTCCCTTTTTGAACTAAAGACTTTGCGCGATCAGGTCCATGTCTTCTTGCGAAGCTTTCTCTAGGGTTTGTACTTTGCCGTCCAGGTAGATCGTCAGGGTGCCGTCCTCGGCCATCGAATAGACCAGGGGACCCGGCAGGATTTCGAGCGAGCACGTCACGTCCCCAACCGTGCTTTTTCTCTTATCCGCCCGCAGGACCGCGATGTAAATCGAGTGCAGTTCGATCCGCGAGGTCACTCGCGCAACCGGGTACGTCCCGGCGCTGCGGGATTCACCGTGGCATGCCTTCGAAATGATCATTTCGTTTTTCTGGTTGATCGCGAATGTGAATTCGTCGTTGAACCAGTTGCCGTAAATCTCGCCGGCGACGTTCGGGAATTCGGTGACCTCTTTTTTGTAGAGCGCGTTGACCGTCTCTTCCGCAGCCCGACTCGCGGCTTCAGGGCTGAACGCTAGATTACCGACGCGGGTCAGGACCGTGACTTCACCGGTCGGGGCTTTCAGCGTGAGCCGATTGCCCTCGATGACGTAATCGACCTCAACCGTGGGCGCCCATACCATGCACTTGTTTCCGAGCGTGTCGCTGTCGACGGCTTTTTGCACGTTGAACTTCACGGTCGTTTCGGTCACCACCACCGAGCCTTTGCCTTCGGCCAGCAAGGGGCGTCCGTTACGGAGTTTGCAGTGGGCCTGCATCTCAAACTCACCCCGGCGATTGATATAGTAGCCACCGGTGATCTCGCCTTCGTTCATCGCCACGGGCATAGGCTCCCATTGACCGTAAATCGTTCCGGCCTCATTCGGGTATTTCGAAATATCGATTTTCGATACGACCGTCTCGTCCCCGGCAACGCCGCGTTCCTTCTTCTCGTCACTTTCGCAAGCCGTGAGACCCATAACCAAAGTGCTCAACAACGCGATCATCATTTGTTTTTTCATAATCCCTCCGATCAGGATGCGAGAGACCATGAGCAAGGGATGCACCGATACGGCGGCGATTTAAACCGGGATTGGGGATTTATTAAGAGATCGTGTCCGAGACGGCGGACGCGCTTGAAATAAAGCAAGGGGCCTTTGGGGCTCCCTTGCTAGAGATTCAGACTACTGCTGAGCTTGTTGCTCGTTCATCCAATCCGGCCACTCCTCGCCAGCTTCGCTCTCATCGGGTTTTTTACCGACCGCTTCGTCGTCGCCCCTTTCGAACTGCTCGACGCGGGTGAACTGAACCTGCCGGCCGCCTTCGGTGATGGTCAAGACATTGCCGTTGACCTGGTAGCCGACCGCTCCCGCCGGCAACTCGATCGAGCATCTACCCGCTTTGCTCGAGAGTTCCGACCTGATCGATTGCATGAGTTCGATTTGGGTGTTGATAAATCCTGAAACTGCGACTCCAGCGCGCTTCTATTCGGGCCGGTGCGTTTTCTTAAATAACGGCAATCATTGAGTGTTTTTAGTCTTACCTTGCCCGGGCAAGGTAAGAAGAGCGACTTCAAAGGCGTCACGGCAAGCGA
>DAISHW010000108.1:0-2497 GCA_036822295.1 Bdellovibrionales bacterium
AGTGAACCTAGAGACGCGCGACCCGGACCATCCTTAGACTCCAAAGTCCTGTCAAAAAAAACCTGACGGCCCGGCGCTTTTGTCGGTCGGGCCGCGGGTTCTAAGTCCCGTTTTCCGGGTAAAAGACTCCATAAACCAAATCAAAGCCTTGTCAAAAACGCGCGACTCCGAGCCTTAGTCCCGTTGGCACTTGCCTTGCTCAAACAACCATTGGGACACCGGACATTTAGGATCTTAGGAGGGGTTAGTCGTGGCCGAACAGAATGCCGCACCACAAGCGCCGGCACCGCAGAGCTCGTCGGGAGGAAAACCGACGTTGTTCATCTTGCTCGCGGTCATCAATATGTTGGTCGTGCTGGGCGTGGGCGCGATGCTCTACATGGGGCAGAAGAAAAAAGAAGCCGAGCCCGGAATCGACGACGTCATCAAAGGCGAACACACCAAGACGGCCGAGGAAGAGCATTCCAAGGAATTCATCGGTAAACTCGTTCCGCTCGAAACTTTTCTGGTCAACGTGTCGGGCAGCCGCGGCCGCAAGCTCGTGAAGATCAATATGGAACTCGAAGTCACCAACGCGGAAGTGCAAGAGGAAGTCGAGAAGATCAAGCCCAAGATCCGCGACTACATCATCATCATTGTCTCCAGCAAAACGTTCGGCGAGATATCGACCAAAGAGGGCAAGGACGCCCTTCGCGAAGAGATCAAAAACCAGATCAATCTGTTCCTTACCAAAGGGCAGATTAATAAAGTTTACTTCACCGAGTTTATTCTGAACTAAGAGGGAACAGGGAATGAGCCAGGTCTTATCACAATCCGAAGTCGACGCGCTCCTTGCCGCGGTATCCGAAGGCGAAGTCGGCGGCGACAGTTCCGGGGGCGGCGGAACTCCCGGTGTCGAACGCGTGGTGGTGGTCTATGACCTTACTTCGCAAGATCGCATCATTCGCGGCCGCCTTCCCCAGCTCGACGTCATCTACGAAAAATTCATGCGTTCGTTCCGCGTTTCCCTGTCGAGCGCGCTCCGTAAAATCGCGACGTTGACCCACGCGTCGACCGACTTCTTGAAGTTCGGCGAATTCATCAACACCTTGCCCATGCCGACCTGCATGAGCGTCTTGCGCTTCAACGCCCTTCGTGGCTCTGCCTTGTTTGTGATTGAAAGCAAACTGGCTTACGCGCTGGTCGACAATTTCTTCGGTGGCGCGGACCGTCCGTACACCAAGATCGAGGGCAAGGACTTCACGCCGATCGAACTCTCGATCGTGCGTAAGGTGGTGGATCTGGCGATCGAGGATCTCGAGAACGCGTGGGCCTCGGTCGAAAAGATCGACGCGAGCTTCGTGCGTACCGAGATCAATCCCCAGTTCGTGGGCATCGTGCCGCCCACGGATATCGTTATCGCCTCGACGTTCGACGTCGAGCTCGAGAACGCGAACGGCACCATTACATTGGTGATTCCGTACGCGACGATCGAACCGATCAAGCAAAAGCTGGCCACCGGTTTCCAGGTCGAATCGGACCAAACGGATAAGAAAATGTGGACGGCCATCATCCGTTCGCAGCTGATCGAGACCGACGTCAACGTCAACGTGAAGCTCGGCGAGAGCGAGATCACCTTGAACGATCTGATGGATCTGAAAGTCGGGGACGTCATCCCGCTCGATCAAGACACGACCGGCGAGTTCGACGTGCTGGTTGAAGGCGTGCCGAAATTCAAAGCGTTTTATGGAATTCACCATGGGTCGATCGCCGTTCAGGTGACTCGTCCCATAGAAAAATAAGGAAGGGCAAAGGCAATGGCAGACGACAAAAGCAATCTCGCGGCACTGGAAGCCGAGGCCGTGGGGCCCGACGTGGTGTCAGAGGAGCAAAATGCCAAGATGGCGGGGATCCCCGACACCAGCCACCGCAATCTCACCTTGATTCTCGACATCCCGTTGAGAGTCGCGGTGGAGCTCGGACGCACCAAGATGGTGGTCAATGACTTGCTGAACCTGGGTCAGGGCAGCGTCATTGAACTCAACAAGTTGGCCGGCGAGCCCATGGAGGTTCTGGTGAACGACAAGTTGGTGGCCCGCGGTGAAGCGGTGGTGGTGAACGAGAAGTTCGGCGTACGCCTGACGGACATCATCAGCCCCAGCGAACGCGTCGAGCAGCTGAAGTAAATTTGGATTTTCACCTTCATTGGAGAGGGATTATGGGATTCACGCACGTGGTCTTGAGCGCATTGCTTTGCTTTTCGCCCGCCGTTTTCGCCGAGAGCGACGAAGCGTTGGTCGCGGCCGCCGAACAACTGATCAAAGAGGGCGCGACGACTCAGGACGTTTCGGAAACGGAAGTCGCCGCCGCGCCGGAAGCCAAGGCCGCCGACGACAAAAAAGAGCTGAAAGAGTCGGAGATCCCGATCGTCATCAAGCCGAAGACGGCGAACAAAGAAGAGTCGAATATTTTGTGGCGGGGGGTGGCGGGGCTCGGGCCCGTGATCGCCCCGGCGGGG
>DAISHW010000108.1:2507-5991 GCA_036822295.1 Bdellovibrionales bacterium
CGCGAGCTTCGGCCTGTTGACCGCCGTGGCGGGTTCGATGTACTTCGCCGCGAAAAAGTGGGGCCGCGCGAAAGACAAAGGCGGGCAAAAAGCGCGCATCGAGATGATGCATCAGTTTCATCTCGGCCCGAAGAAGAGCGTCGCTCTGATTCGCGTGGCGGGCGAGGCGCTTCTGATCGGCGTGACCGATCAGAATATCAATATGCTCAAGCCCGTGACGTTGATCGACGAAGAGCTCGAGCAGGTGATGGGCAAGGACTTCAATAATTTTCTCGAAGACGAGTTCTCTGTCGAAGACGTGCGCACGGCCATGCGCGCCAGGGCCTAAGGATAAAGAATGAAGCACGGACGCTGGATTCTTCTCGCCTTGTTCGGAACATGCCTTACCGCTTCGGTGGCCCAGGCGCAGGTGACTTTGCCGACGATGAATCTGGGCTTCAAGTCGACCGACAATCCGCAAGAAGTCGTCAGCGCCATCAAGATCCTGATGATCTTGACCGTACTCACGCTCGCTCCCGCGATCCTGATCATGATGACCGCGTTCACGCGCATCATCATCGTGCTCTCGTTCGTGCGCCAAGCTCTGGGTACGCAGCAGATGCCGCCGAACCAATTGCTGGTGGGGTTAGCCCTGTTTCTGACCTTTTTCATCATGTCGCCGTTCTTCAACAAGATCAATCAAGACGCGCTTCAGCCGTATTTGAACAATCAAATCTCGCAAGACGCGGCGATTGAAAACGCGCTGGCTCCGATCCGCGTTTTCATGTTCCACCAAACGCGCGCGCAGGACCTGGAGCTTTTCATCGGTCTTTCCAAAGCGCCGATGCCGAAGACTCGCGCGGACGTTCCCACGATGGTCCTGATCCCGGCCTTCGTGCTGTCGGAACTCAAGACCGCGTTTCAAATCGGCTTCATCATCTACTTGCCGTTCCTGGTGATCGACATGGTCGCCGCGAGCGTCCTGATGGCGATGGGGATGATGATGCTTCCGCCGGTCGTGATTTCGCTGCCGTTCAAAATCATGCTTTTCGTGTTGGTCGACGGCTGGGCGTTGCTGGTCGGCTCGCTCGTAAAGAGTTTCGGTTGAGGTAAAAGATGTCGGAAGAACTGATCTTAAAACTCGGCACGGACACTTTGCGGACCACGGCGATGCTGGCGGGTCCGCTTCTGCTTTCGGCGCTGGTCGTCGGTTTGGTGATCAGCGTGTTTCAGGCCGTCACCCAGATCAACGAGGCGACGCTGACCTTCATCCCTAAAATGATCGTGGTGGGCGTCGTGCTGGTGATCGCCGCCCCATGGATGATGGACGTCATGAATCAGTTCACCGTGCAAATTTTCGAGAATATCGGGGAGATGGTGCGCATCCGATGATCAGCGAAATCTACCGTTTCAACGAAACCGAGATCCTGCTTTTTTTCATGGTGCTGATGCGCATGACCGCGTTCGCCGTGAGTTGGCCGATCTTCGGCGCCGAAACGGTGAGCGCGCCGGTCAAGGTGCTGTTCGCATTGACCCTGACGCTCGTGGTTTTCCCCACGCTCTCTTGGTCGGAAGCGCAAACCCAGGCCGTCGGCCAGGACTTGATGCTGCTGGCCGCGCGCGAAGCGTTGATCGGCGTGACGATCGGCTTTTTGGCGCGTTTCTTCTTCTTCGCGTTCCGCATAGCCGGTGAATTCATGAGTCAGGCGATGGGTTTGGGCTCGGCGCAGCTCTTCAATCCCGCGCTCGGCGGTCAAAGCGGCGCGGTCGAACAATTCTACGTCGGCCTGGCTTCGCTGTTCTATCTGGGCGTGAACGGCCATCACTATCTGATCAAGGGTTTGGCGCAGACTTTCGGCGCCGTACCGGCGGCCCAATTGAGCTTTCAGACCTCGCAATTCACGGGCCTGGGCCAACTCACTCAAGAGGTGATGGAAATCGGTTTGCGCTTGAGCGCGCCGGTCATGATCTCGCTGCTCGTGGTGAACCTGGTGCTCGGCGTGATCGGTAAGACCGTGCCCCAGCTGAACGTGCTGGTGACCAGTTTCCCGATCAACATTCTGGTGGGATTCGGTCTTATGATCATCACGCTCCCGATGACGATGGAGCACATGGGATCGTTTTTGGAGCTGAGCACAACGCAAATTTTCCAACTCGTAAAGACTTTTTAGAAAGGTATAGCCAAGGATGGCTTCGGAAGCGGATCAGGGCGAACGGACGGAAGAGGCGACACAGCAGCGCCGCGAAGATTTTCGCAAGCGCGGTCAAGTGGCGCAGACCAAGGAGTTGTCCGCGGTCTTCATGCTCTTCGCCAACGTTCTTATCATTTGGCTGCTCAGCCGCTTCGCCTTCCAGCAGTTCCACGAACTCTTCACGATGACGATCGGCGACGATCTGGTGGCCGCGGTGCGGGGCGGGGACTACATGCACTTGGCCACTTTCGCCGTGAACAAAACCGCTTTATTGGCCCTTCCGGTCATGGGCGTGCTCTGGGCGATCGGATTGGCCTCTTCGCTCGTGCAAGTCGGCTTCTTATACAATGAAGAAGCGCTTCAGTGGAAATGGGAGCGCATGGATCCCGTCGCCGGATTCAAGAAGATCTTCGCGCTCCGCGCGTTGATCGAAGGCCTTAAAGCCTGCTTGAAACTGACGTTGATCTTGTTGGTATCGTATTACGTGCTCCGCAATCAGCTTAAAGTGCTGCCGTTCCTGATGGACTACTCGCCCATGCAAATCATGGAATTCCTGGGATCGGTGACGGTGCGCCTGCTTTCGGGCGTGGGCCTGTTCATGCTGACCCTCGCGGGTTTGGATTACTTTTATCAGCGCTGGGATCTCGAAAAAGAGATGCGCATGACCAAGCAAGAGATCAAAGAAGAAGTGAAGTCGCGTGAAGGTGATCCCATGATCCGGGCGCGCATCAAACGCGTCCAGCGCGAATTCGCCCAGCGTCGGATGATGGAAGAGGTTCCGAAAGCCGACGTGATCGTGACGAACCCCACTCACATCGCTGTCGCGCTCAAGTACTCCGAGAACATGGTCGCCCCGATGGTTATCGCCAAAGGCGCCGATTTGATCGCGGAAAAAATTCGCGAGATGGCAAAAGAACACGCGATCCCGATCATCGAAAACAAGCCCCTGGCCCGCACGATGTTCAAGACCCTGAAGATCGGCCAGGCGATTCCGCGCGAACTTTACACCGCGGTCGCCGAAGTCCTGTCTTACGTTTACCGTCTGCGCCGGAAGAAGGTGAGATAATATGGATCAGGTATTTCAATTCATCCGCCGTTTCGAGAAATACAGCAAGAACACGGATCTGCTGATCGCGATTTCGCTGATCGGAATCCTCGCGGTGATGATCATTCCGCTGCCGGCGTTCATGCTGGACTTGGCGCTGACGATTTCGTTGACCCTGTCGCTCTTGATTCTTCTGGTCAGCATTTACACGGACCGTTCGCTCGATTTCAGCATTTTCCCGAGTTTGTTGCTGATGACCACGCTCTTC
>DAISHW010000108.1:6001-8257 GCA_036822295.1 Bdellovibrionales bacterium
CCGTCTGTCGCTGAACGTGGCGACGACGCGTTTGATTCTGACCGACGGCCACAAGGGCGAAGCCGCCGTCGGTGAAGTCATCAGAGCTTTCGGTCACTTCGTCATTGGTGACTCGTACGTCATCGGTTTCGTGGTCTTCGTCATTCTGGTCGTGATCAACTTCATCGTCATCACGAAAGGTTCGGGACGCGTGGCGGAAGTCGCGGCTCGTTTCACCTTGGACGCGATGCCCGGTAAGCAGATGTCGATCGACGCCGATTTGAACGCCGGCTTGATTTCCGAGACCGAAGCCCGCACGCGCCGCAAGGACATCGAGAAAGAAGCGGACTTCTACGGATCGATGGACGGTGCCAGCAAATTCGTTCGCGGCGACGCGATCGCCGGCATCATCATCACCCTGGTCAATATCACGGGTGGTTTGCTCATCGGCATCTTCCAGCGCAATCTGGACTTCGCGACCGCCGCCAAGACGTACACGATGCTGACCATCGGTGACGGTCTGGTCACGCAAATCCCGGCGCTGATCGTTTCGACCGCGGCCGGCATCGTGGTCACGCGCAATTCGTCCTCTGCGAATCTCGGTCAAGAGATGGCCAGCCAGCTCTTCCTTAAGCCGCGTGCCGTGGCCATCGTCGCGGGAATCGTGGGCGCGTTCGGCTTGGTGCCCGGTCTACCGACCGTTCCGTTCTTCATGATCGGCGGGACTTTGGGCGGCATCGCGTGGGCGATCCAACGCTTCCAAGACGAAAAGAAAACCCAAGAAGATAAGGCCAAGGCCGATATCGCGGCGAAACCCGCCAAAGAAAACGTCGAAGCCATGCTGCCGCTCGACCTTGTGGAACTGGAAGTGGGCTACGGCCTGATCAATATCGTCGAGAGCGATCAATCGGGCGACTTGCTCGAGCGCATCGTATCGATTCGCAAGCAGTTCGCGCTCGATATGGGCATCGTGGTTCCGTCGGTCCATATCCGCGACAATCTGCAACTTCAACCCGGCGAATACCGCGTGCTCATCAAAGGCAACCGCGTCGGCGGCGGCACGCTTCGTCCCGACAACATGCTGGCGATGGATCCGGGCGGCGTGGTCTCGAACGTGCCGGGCATTCCGACCAAAGAGCCGGCCTTCGGGCTCGATGCTCTGTGGATCGGCAAAGGTCAAAAAGAAGAGGCCGAGATCGCCGGTTACACCGTCGTGGATTTACCTACCGTCATGGCGACCCATCTGACAGAGATCATCCGCACGCACGCGTTCGAGCTCTTCGGCCGTCAAGAAGCCGACGCGCTCATCGAAAACTTCAAGAAGAATTACCCGAAGGTCGTCGGCGAACTCATTCCCGACGTTCTGTCGCTCGGTTCGGTGGTCAAGGTTCTGCAGAACCTTCTCAAAGAGCAGGTTTCGATTCGCGATCTGCTGACGATCTTCGAGACGCTGGCTGACGAGGGGCATAAGCAAAAGGACACCGAAGTTCTCACCGAGTCGGTGCGTAAGGCGCTGGCGCGCTCGATCACGCAGAAGTACTCGAACGATCAAGGTGAAATCAACGTCATGACACTCGCGCCGCGGGTCGAGGAACTGGTTTCGAACTCGCTGCTGCAGACCGAGCAGGGCGTGCAACTGGTCATGGATCCGCGCCAGGCGCAAGGCATTCTGACCCAGATTTCCAAGACGATCGAAATGCATCCGGAAATCGCGGGCCAGCCGATCTTGCTGACGTCGGGGACGGCACGCCGCCACTTGTTCAAGCTGACGAATCGCTTCCTTCCGCAAGTGATCGTGCTCTCGCATAACGAAATTTCATCCGACGCCCGCATTCAGGCGGTCGGCTTAGTGGAGATGGGCCATGCAGGTTAAGAAGTTCGAAGCCAAATCGATGAAGGAAGCCCTGGAGCTGGTGAAGACTCACCTGGGTCCGGAAGCGATCATCCTGTCCGCGAAGGATAGCCATCGCGGCTTCGGTTTGATGGGCGAGCGCTCGGTCGAAGTGACCGCGGCGGTGTCGGAAGAAACTCTGCGCAAGAAGAAGATCGCCGAAAGCAAACTGCGAGAGGATCTTCGCGAGCGTTTCCACCAGATCCCGGCCACCAAACAAAAGGAATTCATCAATCGCGTTCACACTTCGCGCGCGGAACTCTCGCGCGAGATGGTCTCGACCGACGGCGCGCCGATCCCCAACCCGCGCGGGACCCCGGCGCGCGCCAAGGTTTCGATGGCCGATCGCGCCCAAACCAGCGGTCTGCGCTACATCGATATTCCGG
>DAISHW010000109.1:0-8216 GCA_036822295.1 Bdellovibrionales bacterium
CGGACGAGCAGGACGCGCGCGAGCGCGGCCGCGAGCGCGTGCGTCGCGCCGCCGAACAGGCCCGCACCGGTATGGACGCTTTCCACGAGCCCAAGCCCAAAGTGAAGCGCGCGGCGCCCATGGCGCAGAACGACAGCGCGCAAGTTCGCGCGCTCGAATCGCAAGTGCGCGAACTCAAAGCCTTGGTCGAGCGCTTCCAGCAGATTCCCCAGATCCCCATGACCATGCATCCCGGCGCGGAACAAGGTCTGCCGTTCGAGTTGAGCGCGATGTATCAACGCCTGACGGGTCAGGGCGTGCTCCCGCAGATAGCCACGAACTTGCTTAAGCGCGCGCAGAAGGAACTCGACGCCGAACAGATCCGCAAGCCCGCGATGGTCGACGCCTGGATGGTCCGCCAGGTGATGAGCAACGTCGAGGTATCGAAGAATCCCTTGCAAGGCCGCTACCATGTGTTCATGGGATGCACAGGCCAGGGCAAGACGAGCACGATCGTCAAATTCGCCTCGCAACTTTTACTCAAAGAGAAGAAATCGATCGCGATCATCTCGCTCGACACCATCAAGGTCGGCGCGGCCGATCAACTCCGCATCTACGCGCAAATCTTGAACGTGCCGTTCGCGATCGTTCGCTCGCCAGAGGAGTGGCGCGTGGCGGAGCAGAAGCTCGGTCATATCAACCATATTCTGGTGGATTGCCCCGGGTTGAATTTGAGTTCGATGGCAGAGGTGGAATGGCTCAAGTCGATGCTCCCGCCGGCGGAATTCAACCGTCAATTGCACTACGTGCAGTCGATTCTGGCGCGCGATGAAGAGACGTTCGATATCGCCAGCCGCTATCAGATGCTCGGTTTCCATGACGCGATCTTCACGCGCTTGGACGAGTCGGCCCGCCAAGGTTTGATTTTGAATTTCCAGGACCGTTTCAAGGTTCCGATGCATTCGTTCGGCACCGGTTCGCGCATTCCGGAAGATTTCGAGTACGCCACGAAAGAGCGCGTGGTGGATTTCATTTTTAAACTCACCAAAGTTTCCAAAGGGGACAACTAAATGCGGCACTTGAGCGTCACGGCCTCGGGCTTGGACCAAACGCGCACGATCAGCGTCACTTCCGGTAAAGGCGGCGTCGGTAAAACGACCCTTGTCTGTAACATGGCTTTTGAACTTGCCGCCAAAGGCAGCAAAGTTTTGATTTTGGACGGCGATCTGGGCATGGCGAACGTCGACATCATGTTCGGCCAGCGCGCCCGCCTAAACATTGGACATGTCTTGGAAAACCGCTGTCAGCTCGAAGATATCCTTTTGGAAGTGGCCCCGAACGTGCACTTGATTCCCGGCGGATCGGGCGTTTACGAGTTGAGCCGCCTGCAACCGATGCAGAAGCATATTCTGCTGGATCAGGTGGGGCGTTTGAATCGAGGCTTCGACTACATGCTCGTCGACACCGCTCCGGGTATCGACGACGACGTGCTTTACCTGAACGCGGCCGCGCAAGAGATCTTAGTGGTGCTCACCCCGGATCCGAGCAGCCTGACGGACGCTTACGCTTTGATCAAGGTCTTGAACCAGCGCTACCGCGAGAATCGCTTCTCAGTGGTGGCGAACATGGTGCGCGATGAAGCCGAGGCGCGCGCGGTTTTCCAGAAGATCAGCGACGTCGCGAACAGGTTCCTGTGCGTAAGTCTGGATTACCGCGGGTTCATTCCGAGCGATCTCAATTTGAGACAGGCGAACCGGGCGCAAGAAATCGTGGTGCAAACGCAGACCCGCGCGCCGGCGACGGTGGCGATTCGCGAACTGGTTAAAAACATTCACGGTTCCGAGCGCGCGCTGGGCATGAAGGGCGGCCTGCAATTCTTCTGGAACCAGTTGTCGGGTGTCGCCTAGACGTCCAGACGCGAGTAATTTTGAGAACTAAATAGGGATTTGATACACTATGAGTAATCAGGGGCGGGAAAAAATGGCGAACAACGGCAATAATGTGAACTCATTATTGAAGAAGTACAAGGAAGAGCCGGCGAAAATGACGGCTCAGCAAAAAGACAAGCTCATTCTCGAGTACGCGCCCTTGATCAAGTTCATCGCCCAGAAGATCGCCGTGCGCCTGCCTTCGAACATCGAGCTCGACGATTTGATCTCGAGCGGCGTGATCGGCTTGATGGACGCGATCGACAAATATGACCCGACCCGCGACAACAAATTCAAAACCTACGCCGAATTCCGCATCCGGGGCGCGATCCTGGACGAGTTGCGCGCGCAGGACTGGGTTCCGCGCTCGGTGCGCGACAAGGCGAAAATGCTCGATCGCGCGACGCTCGAACTCGAGAGCTCGCTCGGCCGCTCGGCCAACGAGGAAGAGGTCGCCGGTAAGCTCGGCATTTCGATGGACGAGTATTACGATCTGCTCAACCAGGTCCGCCCGATATCGGTTCTATCGATCGACGACGCGGCCACGTTCTCGAACGTGGACAAGAAATCCATCCTTAATATTCTTGAAGGGTGCAAACTCAACAACCCGCTCACGCAGCTGAATTTGAAATCGGTGAAGGAGGTCGTCGCCAAAGCGATCGAGGACCTGCCGGAACGTCAGCGCCTGGTGCTCTCGCTCTATTACTACGAGGACCTGAATTTAAAAGAGATCGGCAAGATTCTGCGCGTGACCGAGAGCCGGGTGTCGCAGCTTCACGCCCAAGCGATCTCGCGCTTGCGCGCCAAACTGACTCAATTCTTCGAAGACCAAGAACTCGAGTCCGCGTAACCTTCCATGAGTAAAACCGCGGTACTGCAAGGTCTTAAGATCCTTGTCGTCGATGACGAGGAGGCTTTACGCCAGATCATCACCCTTTCGCTGAAAAAGCGCGGGGCCGAGGTGAGCGAGGCGCGCAACGGTTCGCTCGCCATGGACATTCTGAAGACGCATAGGTACGACTTCGTGATTTCCGACATCCGCATGCCCGGCGGCGACGGCATACAGTTGAGCAACCAGGTGGCGGGCCTTCCCGAGCCGCGTCCCAAGGTCATTTTGATGACCGGACACGTGGACGTGCCCAATCAAGAAGCCATCAAGATGATGGCTTTGGGCGTTTTGCGAAAGCCGTTTTCGCGCGACGCGCTCCTTGACTTGATCATGAAAAATCGCGGCTGATCAGGCGGCGGTGTCTTTTTTACGCATGCGCGCGAGCGCGTGGTACGCGTAGTATAGGTTCTTGTCCGTCGCGCGCACGTAAAGTTTTTCTATTCCGTGCGTTTCCAAACTCTTGATGATCGTCGGCGTGATTTCGGTGCCGGCGCGTTTGTATAAGACGTATTTGTTGTTGGCCTCTAGGCGCAGGTGCAAATCGAAAGTGATATTGATTTGCGGGTGCAGCACGCTCGACGGCAACGCGTACATATGTTCGTCTTTCAACTCCAGAACCACGTCGTCGAGCGACGCGCGTACGAGCACGCAAGTGAAGGGCAATTGCGGCGTCTGGGCCGAAACCAGGTAATAGGAGTTCGCCCGTAGCCAGGGAATGAAATCCAGGGCGCTTTGTTCGAAGAAAATCGGCGGGGAAATCTCGGTCGCCGAAACGCCGGCTTTGCGCAGATTCGCGCGGAAGATATCGATCAACTCCGAGAACGCCGACAGCGAATAGATCTCGTCGACGCCGACGTTGGCGACCACGAAACCTTCCGAGATCGTGGTCTTTACGAGCGTGATCAAGAAGCGCTGGGCGTCGGCCTCTGTCGCGGCGGGTCTGTTGCCGTCGGCGGCGACGACGTCCGCGGCCTCTTTCAGGCATTTTTCGATCAAGTTCGTGGGCTCGACGTCGCAAACCTCGATGGTTTCGAGTTGGTCGCGCGCGGGCTCGCCCATTTGAATCACTTGCGCTTCGACCGTCGCGGCTTCAGCCGCCGTCATCTGCGCTTTCACGCCGTCGCGAGTGGTGTACTGAATCGTGCGGCCGGACTCGTACATCTGTCCCTTGGCTTCGGGATCGGTCGGCGCTTTGTCGCCGATCCAGTAGTAACGCACCAAAGAGACCGAGGCGTTACGTCCGGGAATCAATTTGAACGTGTACTGCGTGGGGTCGGGGTTGTCGGGATTCAAGCAAATCCAACGTTCGCTGTCGCTCTTCGGACGGTCTTTGCCGTCGGTCGGCTTGGCGCCGCGGGGAAGAAGCGATTCCGTTTTCACGGCGCGCTTTTCGGTCGTCTCGGCGCTCAAAAGGGTCACGATTTCGCGCAGAAACTTCACGTTGTGATTGGGCGGAACGATCTTGTGTTTGACCGGCATGATCGAAATGCGGTTCGTCGTCGCCGTGTTGATTTCTTCGGCGAAGACGACCGTCGGCATTTTGTACTTTGAATTCAGCGCGATGTAGACTTTTTCGATTTCGACGTTGGGCATGTTGATGCTCAGAAGCACGACGTCGATGCCGCGTTCCTCGATTTTTTTGACGGCCTCGGGCATGGACGAAGCCGTCCAAATCTTCGTTTTGTAACCGGAAAGGTACGACGTCAGGGGAGTGAGTCCCGGCGCGTTTTTCGCGATCAAGAGAATGTTTTTACCGTGCAGTATTTTCGACATGTCTTAACATATATCGGCGAAAAAGTTTCGAAGTCTTAATGGAACCGCGCCGGCCTAAAGTCCGGTTAAAACTTCACGCTGCCGCTCACCGCGAATATCGCGGGGTAAGTGGAAACCCAGGCCCAGAAAAATCGGTTCAGTCCAAAAGTCCTGAAGTTGGACAAATGAAAACCCGTTCCCAAAACGATCATTCCGAGAGCGATTCGCCGATCGAGCAACGCGAGCGGAAACGAGAGCTCAAACAGCATCGCGAGCCACGTCCATACGCCCGCGGCGGGCACTTCCATCCGCAGTTTCGAAGAGGGGCTGTGCAAAAGAATGAGATTGAGCGAGCTGCCGTCGCGCCATCCGGGTCGGCGCAGTTTCACTAACCCCGCGACGAAATAAGAAAGGCAGGATTGAATCGCGATATACCAAAGCGCCATGGTCCGTAGCGACGGGAAGAACCCGGCCACCGCGCACGCCGCCAGCACGTGAAACGTCATGGCGTCGCTGCCCCCGTTGAACGATCCGCGCCAGCGAATCGCGATCAACCAAACGCCGATCGCCAGCCACAAGAGTCCGATCCCATTCGGTCGAATCATCACCCAAAGAGCCGCGCCGGTCATGCAAACGAGCACCGACGTGAACGCCGTCTGTCCGAACTGAACGCGCGGCAATTTCAAGCGTGCGCGGCTCCAAACCCCGCGATCGCTCCACCAACGCCGCAAACTCAACATCTCGAGCGCCTGCCAGAAAACCGCGAAGGCGATCAACCGCTCGCTCATCGCGGGAGTTCCGGCGAAGTCAGGCGCTCGTCCTCGCGCATTTCGCCGTTCACGAAACGCGTGACCATCAAACGAAACTGGAATCGCGAAGTGTCGCGGCCAAGAGATTCGCGCGCCAGCGCCTCGACCAGCGCGTAAGTCGGCGTGTGGCCCGGTTCATCTTCGAGCATCAGTCGGTTGAGCAGATTGCCGATCGCGTGGTTCAAATTTCCCGTGGGATTGAAAAACAACTGCGACCAGGAAAAAGCGGGCGCCCTGTACGCAAAGGCGCGCCACTCCCCGCCGTCCTCGCGGATTTCGAGCCGGGGAACAGCGCCCAAGTCGTCGAAGAAACGCCAAGACGGGATCAATATGCGCAGGGCATTCATGTATCCGAGCTTAACGACTTCCTGATTTTTTGCAATAAACGCGCTTCCATCTGGCGAACCGCCTCGCGCGTGGTGCCATATTTGTCGCCGATCTCTTGCAAGGTCATCGGCTCGTCGGCAAGCAGTCGCGCATCGAGCAGGAACTGTTCGCGTTCGTTCAATGACGGTCGCAATTCCTCGATTCCGGCGGTCAGCATGCGCAGCTATTCCGCGGTGCCGAGCTGCTCTTCGAGTTGCATTGGATCGGTCTCGCTCTGCAGATCGAGCAAGCGCCCGCCGTCCTCGTTCACCGGGGCATCCAAAGAAACGTCACGGCCGGAAAGCCTGGCGTGCATCTCCTGCACCTCTTCAGGCGGGATGCCGAGCTTCCCGCTCAGCTGTGCGATGCCTTGCTCCAAGCCCATGCGCTCGAGCGCTTCACGTTCGCGTTGCAATTGATAAAACAGTTTTCGTTGATTGGCGGTCGTCCCGATGCGCACCATCGAATATTGACGCATCAGGAACTCTTGGATGTACCCGCGAATCCACCAAACGGCGTACGAAATCAATCGCACGCCTTTGTACGGATTGTATTCCTTCACCGCGTGCATCAGGCCGACGTTTCCCTCTTGAACCAAGTCGATCAGCCGCGCGCCGAATTTGGTGTATTCCGCCGCGACCTTCACCACGAAACGCAAATTGCTGGTCACCAACTGCTCGGCGGCTTTGGGATCGCCGGTTTCACGATAGCGAATGGCGAGTTCGCGCTCTTGTTCGCGGGTGAGCAGCGGGTAGCGGCCCAGTTCCGCCATGTAGCGCGCGACGGGATCTGCGCCAGACGGCGTTAAAGCCTTGGAATCGGCATCTGCCGGCGCGTCAAAGCCGGAATCAAGCTCCGCTTCCTCGGCATCGGGGGTGATTTCGGGCTCGGATTCGGAAGGGGAGTGCTCAACGACCTCGGCTTCAACCTGTTTGAAACCCTTCAAGGACTTGGGCTTCTTAGCTGAGGAGGCCCGTTTTACGCGGGTGCCCCCCGGCTTCACAGGTCTCTTGCTCAGGCCAGAACCTCATCCATTTTTTTCTGAAGGGTTTTTTCGACCATGCCCTTCACCAGCGCCAGGTGAAACGGCAGATCCACGACGATCGCGACTTTCGAGCCGTCGCCGGTTTCGGTCACGTTCATCTTGGCTTTGAACATGGAGCCTTCGGCTTTGCCCGACATGCTTTTCGCGTCGAATTCCGCCTTATACGAGGCATCCAGCTTTCTTAGATCTTTGTCATTGGACAAAAGATCCGAAATACGCTTGAAACTATCGGCAGGGCTCAAGTTTGTTTGCTTTTCGATTTTGACTGACGGCATAGTCCACAGAACATAAGACATTGATGGAAGGACTTCAACCATGGCGTTTCTGAAAACCCTGAAAAGAACTCATTATTGCGGCGCTTTACGCAAGGAGCACGTGGGCCAAGACGTCGTCTTGATGGGCTGGGTGGACGGACGTCGCGATCACGGCGGTTTGGTGTTCGTGGATTTGCGCGATCGCGACGGCTTGGTGCAAGTCGTGATGAATCCCGAGAACATCCCCGCGGCCGGCAAAGTGCGCGGTGAGTACGTGCTCGCGATTCAAGGCAAAGTGCGCGCGCGTCCGGACGGCATGATCAACAAGAAAATGGGCACCGGCGAGGTTGAAGTCGAAGTGATTCGCGCCGAAATTTTGTCCGAGGCCGAGACGCCTCCGTTTCAGGTCGACGATCCGAAAGTTTCTGAAACCTTGCGCTTGAAGTACCGCTACTTGGATTTGCGCAGCCCGCGCCTGCAGAGCCATTTGACCATGCGGCACAAGACCGTTCAGATCGTACGCCGTTACCTGTCCGATAAAGGTTTCCTGGAAATCGAAACGCCGATCCTTTACAAATCGACGCCCGAAGGCGCCCGTGACTATTTGGTACCGTCACGCGTGAACCAGGGGACGTTCTACGCGCTTCCGCAATCGCCGCAGACTTTGAAGCAGCTGTGCATGATCGGCGGACTGGACAGGTACTTCCAGATCGCGCGTTGTTTCCGCGACGAGGATTTGCGCGCCGACCGCCAGCCCGAGTTCTCGCAGATCGACATGGAGCTCAGCTTCATCGATCAAGACGACATCATGGAACTCAACGAGGGTCTCTTGAAGACGGTCTGGAAAGAGACTTTGAACGTCGACGTCAAAGAGATCCCGCGTCTCACGTATTTTGAAGTGATGAATCTCTTCGGCTCCGACAAACCCGACTTGCGCAACCCGCTCGAGCTCAAAGATGTGACCGAGGCGGCCAAAGGCCACGGCTTCAAAGTCTTCGAGGACGTCGTCGCCAGGGGCGGTTCGATCAAGGCGCTCGCGGTGCCCGCGGGCGGCAATTATTCGCGCTCTTACATCGACAAACTCGCCGCGCTCGCGAAGCAGATGGGCGCCAAGGGATTGGTTTGGTTCAAAGAGGAAAACGGCGCGCTCAATTCGAGCATCACCAAGTTCTTCACCCCCGAAGCTCTGCAAAA
>DAISHW010000110.1:0-8205 GCA_036822295.1 Bdellovibrionales bacterium
ATTTGGCGGCGGGTGGGCCCATTCCGCAGATTGAAGTCGGCGCCCTCGTGGTGACGCCGATTTGTCCGCATAGCTTGACCAGCCGTCCGTTCATTTTTCCGCAGGAGCGCAAGATCCAGTTCTCGATCCTGGGTTCCGGCAATCGCGCCATGCTGACCGTCGACGGGATCAAAAAAGCGAAAGTCGGACCGAACGACGAAGTCTGGATCGACCGCCATCCGAACGGGCATTTGTTCTTACGCAAGGTGGGGCACAATTATTTCAGTCTGCTCCGGGAAAAATTGAAATTCGGAGAGCGCGCTTGAAAAGGGCGGGGGGCCTGGGATGTTAATCGAACTGAAAGTCAAAAACTTCGCGATCATCGAGAATCTGGAGCTGAATTTCGGCCCGGGCCTGAACATCCTGAGCGGCGAAACCGGAGCCGGCAAATCGATTCTTCTGAAATCATTGAGCCTGATGATGGGTGAAAAGGCCGAAGCCGACGTCGTGCGCGGCGGGGTCGATCAGGCGGTGATCGAAGGCTACTTCGATCTGTCCGGCCGCCCCGACGTGCTCGCCCAGCTCGAAGAGCTCGGGCTCGACGTCAGCGATCAAACGTTGGTGGTTCGCCGCATCGTTTCGAAAGAAGGCAAAGGCAAAGTCTACTTGAACGGCGCCTTGAGTCCGCTCGCGTCTTTGCGCGCGATCGTGGCGCCTTTGATCACGCTCACCGGCCGGCAAACGCCTTTGATCGAGATGACCGGCCAGCATGACAATCGTCACCTGCAAAGCAAAGCCTATCACCTGGAGGTCTTGGACCAGTACGCGGGCTCCTGGACCCTGCGCGTGGACTTTGAAAAGCACTATGAACGCTTACGCGAACTCGAGGGTGAAATCACCCGGCTCGAGGAGGCCAACCGGTCGCGCGAGCAGCGCCTGGATTTCCTGAAGTTCCAGCGCGACGAGATCGAAACGCTCGACCTGAAGGCCGGAGAAGAGGAAGAGATCGAGACGCGTGTCTCGCGCATGCGCAACTCCACCCGCTTGATCGAATTCGTCTCGCAGAGCGTGGAGTCGCTCTATTCAAATGACGACGCCGTGATGGTGGCGCTCCACCAGGTGCTTCAGCGGGCCGGCGAACTCGGGGGCGTCGATCCCGAACTCGCGAAACGTTTGGAACCGCTTCATGCCGCCAAAGCGCAACTCGAGGACGGCATTTATGAGCTCCGCGATTACGGCAAAAACCTGGATGCCGACCCGGAAGAGTTGAACCGGCTTGAGGAACGTCTAAGCTCGCTGCGCAAACTGCAGAAGAAATTCGGCAAAGGCACGGACGAGATCCTGAAAGCCCACCGCGAGATGGTCGAAGAGATCGACCAACTCGAGAAGTACGACGAGAATTTGAAGTCCCTTGAGCAAGAGCGGCAGAGGCTGCAAAAGTCGCTCGCGAAACTCGCCAAAGAACTGCATGAGCGTCGCAAGAACGGCGCGGAACTGCTTGAAAAAGGCGTGAACGACGAGCTGGGCGATCTGAACATGAAAGGCGTTTTGTTCAGCGTACAGGTCGAATGGGCCTCGGGCATGACCGCCCACGGACAAAGCGACGTCGAGTTCATGATTCAAGCCTCTAAAAAAGACGGCCCGCGCCCGATGGCCAAAGTGGCCTCTGGCGGCGAGTTGAGCCGCATTCTTTTGGCGCTTAAACGCGTCGTGGGTTCAAGCGACCGCCCCCGCACCTATCTGTTCGACGAGGTCGACACGGGCGTCAGCGGCCAAACCGCGGAAAAGGTCGGCCGTAAGCTCAAAACCATCGCCAAAGGCCAGCAGTTGATCTGCGTCACGCATCTGCCGCAGGTGGCGAGCTTCGCCGATCAGCATTTTTTGATCGAGAAATCCCCGCAAAAAGGCGGCGGCATCCGCATGAGCGTCGACAAACTCGCAAAGGACGACCGGGTCAAAGAGATCGCCCGTTTGATCTCGGGCGAAAAGATCTCCCAAACCAGTTTAGAACATGCCCGCCAGCTCCTGAACGAATCCCGCTAGGCCCCTTGTCATTCGCGCATTCTTCCTGGAGAATTTGGAAAAAGGGGCGACTATGGGCAAGGACATGCGTAAATTAAAAAACTACATCAAAACCGCCGGCCTTTCCCGCGGCTATTACCTGCACATCTTCGCGGGCGGCATCGCCTTCCTGGGGATTCTGCTGGCTTACGCCTCAAGGCTCTTAAGCGAAGTCAATGTCGTCATCGGCACTATCCCCGACGCGAACCTGGCGGCCGCCCTGCAAGATCGCCTGTTTCTGGTCGCGATGATTTTCTTCGTGAGTTTCCTGGCCTTCATCTCGACGACGGTTTTCTACATGATCGTGATCGGCCAACGCATCGGCGGCCCGGTCATCGCGATCTGCGCCTTCATCGAAGAACTCAAAAAAGGCAACTACGAGTACAAGCGTCAGCTGCGCAAAGATGACGAGCTCTTCCCCATCATGGAAGACCTGCAGGAACTCGCGCAGGTTTTAAAAGACAAAAAGGACCTTGCGACGCCATCGTGAGCGCTCGCGCCTTCGTCATTCATAAACCAGGTCAACTCCCAAGGAACTCTTGTAAAGACCGCAAGCGCGGATTTCGTTCTTCCAGGTCCAGAACGTAAGGTTCTTTCAACCAGGTGCCGAGATTGACGCAAGCGAAGTTTTCCTGGCGGGAGTTCTCGAGCACATGGACATGGCCCGAGACGATCAGATCGAATGGCTTTTCACGGTAAGCCCGGATCGCGTGCGAGCGTATTTTCACGATGGCCTGATCGTCGCTCGCCACCTTCACGTTGCTGGTGTAGTCGCGGCTGGCATGACTGGCCCGCTCCCCGATCATCCGCACGCTGGAGTTGGGCAGATAACGTCCAAGCCGGCGCATCGGCCAGGTACGCAGCAGCCAACGCAAAAACAAATAGCCGCTGTCGTCGGGATCCATCTGATCGCCGTGCTCGACCCGCACGCGCCAGCCGTCCAGATCAAAGTACGCCGGGCCATCGTGAACTCTGAAACCCATGCGATCTTCCCAGAAGCGCTTCAAATCCAGATCGTGATTGCCTTCGAAGTAATGGATTTCCGTGCCCGCGTCATGAAGCGCTTTCAGTTCCGCGATCACGTCACGATACCCCTCGACGAAATAGGCGCGGTCGGCGATCCACAAGTCGAAGATGTCGCCCACCAAAAAAAGATGCCCGGGTTGGATCTCCCGGGCCTTTTGCAGGAACTCGATAAATCGGACGCATTTAGGATCTTGCGCCGATTTGATATGAATATCCGAAACGAAAAGCGCGCGACTCACAAGGGCTGCGAGCCTACTCCAGATTCTGGTCGGCGCCAAGTCCGCGCTTGCGGCGCAGATACGAAGGCACTTCCAGACTGTCGCTCTCAAACGGCGAACGTCCCGTCTCGGGGGTCAATCGCGGCGGCTGCGCGTCGTCCATGTTCATGGACAGCTGCTCGGGCTGTGATTGCTCGCGGGCTTGGGATTCGCGGTACGCGCGGGCCTTCGCCAAGAGCGCGTCGCGCGGCGTTTTGTCGCGCGGTGAAACTTGCGCCGGCGTCGGGTGCATCGGGAAGTGCGGCTGGGGCGCGGGTGCCGTCTGATGTTGAGGCGGCAAAGTGGCCTCTGGGAGCGGCGGCATTTCCGGCATCGGCGGGGGCTGCACGCTCAAGTTGATGTTCTCATAGCCTTGCGGCATCACCGGCGACGCGGGCGGCATGTCTTGAGTCAAGCGCGCCATGCCCGCGTTCATCAGTTGCGCTTCGGTCATCGCGTGCAGTTTGTTGATCTGGTCGCTCGCGGCCTTGGCGGCGTTCGTGCCGAAGCCCGTGGCGATCACGGTCACGCTGACCGAATCGCCCATGCTCTCGTCGATGACGGCGCCGAAGATGATCTCGGCGTCGGGATGGGCGGCTTCCGTGATGAGCGTCGAAGCTTCGTTGACTTCCCAAAGCGTCAGATCGCTGCCGCCGGTGACGTTGATGATGATGCCGGTCGCGCCGTCGATGCAGATGTTCTCGAGCAGCGGGGACGAGATCGCTTGGGTGGCCGCTTCGACCGCGCGGTTGTCGCCGCTGGCCAGGCCCGAACCCATGATCGCCATGCCTTTGGCCTGCATGACGGTGCGGATATCGGCGAAATCCAGGTTGATCAAACCACGAATGTTGATCAGATCCGAGATGCCCTTCACCGCGTGCAAGAGCACTTGATCGGCTTTGCGGAAGGTCTCGAGCAGCGGCGTGCGCTCACTGGCGACCGTCAGCAGTTTTTGGTTCGGGATCACGATCAGGGTGTCGACGTTTTCTTGCAGTTCGCGAATGCCGTCGTCGGCGTGCTTCTTGCGCTTTTTGCCTTCGAAGATGAAGGGGCGCGTGACCACGCCGATGGTGAGCGCGCCGAGCTCTTTGGCGATCTTGGCGACCACGGGCGCTCCGCCCGTGCCCGTTCCGCCGCCCATGCCGGCGGTGACAAAGACCATGTCCGCGCCTTCGAGTTTGGCGACGATATCGTTGTAAGATTCGATCGCCGCCCGGCGACCGATTTCGGGATTGGCGCCCGCGCCGAGCCCCTTGGTGAGCTCGCGGCCCAGGTTGATCTTACCTTCGGCTTTGTTCGCGGCAAGGGCTTGACGATCCGTGTTCGCGACGACGAACTCGACGCCTTGCAAGCCGCCTTCGATCATGGTTTGCACGGCATTGCCGCCGCCGCCACCGATGCCGATGACTTTTATGCTGGCTCCGAAATTCGCGTTCTCTTCCAACTCAAACATGCTCATCCCCCTCTGCTTATATCCCCAAAAGATTCTTCATTTTCTTAGTCCACTCGGACACCTTCACGTCGGTGGCCGATCTGTGCTCGCTCTTCTCTTGCGAGAGTCCGTAGAGCAAAACACCCACGACCGTCGAACACGCCGGCTGGCGAACCACGTCCACCAAACCGCCGACTTTCTCGGGCCAACCGCGACGCACGGGCACGTCGAGGATGAAATCGCCCATCTCCACCAAACCGTGCAGGAGTGAGCCGCCACCCGTCAGCACAACCCCGCTGCCGAGTTTCGTCAATAGACCTTTTTCTTCGAGATCCAAATGGATCAACTCGAGCGTTTCCTCGGCGCGGGCCTCAAGCACCTCGCAAAGATCCCGGCGCATGAGCGTGCGGGGCTTGCGGCCTCCGACGCTTTCGACTTCGATGGCTTCGTCTTCGCTCACCATCTCCGGCAAGGCGCAGCCGTATTTGCGCTTCAAAGTCTCACCGTGATTCTGCGTGGTCTTCAGGCCGATCGCCACGTCATGGGTGAAGTTCTGGCCGCCGACCGGAAGCAAACCGGTGTGAATGACGCTGCCTTGATGGAAGGTGATCATGTCGCAGGTGCCGCCGCCGATATCGACGACCGTGACGCCCAAATTCTTTTCGTCGGCGCTTAAGACCGCCATGGCGCTCGCGAGTTGTTGCAGCGTCAAACCTTCGACCTTCAGGCCCACGCGCTGAGTGCACTTGACCGGGTTTTGGAGCACCAAGGTGGCCCCGCTGATGAGAAGGACGCGGGCTTCTAGCCGCACGCCCGCCATGCCGATCGGATCGAAGATGCCCATCTGCCCGTCGATGCGGAAATCTTGCGGAAGAACGTGCAGCACCTGACGGTCTTGCGGGATCGCGACGGCCTTGGCGGCTTCGATCACGCGGTCGATGTCGTCCTGCTGCACTTCTTTGTTGCGGATCGCGACCATGCCCGAGCTCGCGAAACTCTGTATATGCTGGCCACCGACCGCGAGCCAAACGCTCTCGATCTTCTGACCGGCCATGAGTTCCGCTTCGTCTTTGGCTTTCTTGATCGCGTCGCTGGTCGAGTCGATGTTCACTACGACACCGTGACGCATGCCGGAGTTGGGGGCCGTTCCGACGCCGATGATATTCAGGCGCCCCTCTTCGAATCTGCCGATCGCGCAAGTGACCTTGGTCGTGCCGATGTCCAAGCCCGCGATCACTTGGGCGTCCGCTGCGGCGTCCTTTGCCATTTAAATCCTCAAACCGGATGCAATATCTGTTGTTGAGTCTAGGGAACTTCCATGCACCCTGATTTTAGGCTAGGGATTATTACGCACTCTGACAACAACTTTCTTTGAGAAGCGGGCGTCGATGACGCGCCCTTTAATGTCGCGCGATTCAAGGTAAGACAAAACTTTTTGCACGCGTGAGATCTTAGGACCAAAGTCCGAATCGCCGAGCTGCACTTCACCGATGCGCTTTTCGCCCGGCTCGCCCGACACGTAAATTTTAAAGCCGTCTTTTTTGGTGTGCACGATTTCCGAGACGCGTTTTTTCTGAAGCGCGCCTTGATTGGGGATCGAGTGGTAGAGCTCGAGCGCGGCTTCGCGCAGTTTGATTTCATCTTTCAATTCTTCGCCGCGCAAAAGCGGCAGATCCGCGCCGTCGATCACGCTGATCGCCGGAAGCAATGTCGCATCGGTCGCGACGGGATAGACGCGGCCGTCGTGTGAAAGATAAGCGAGCACCGGCGTGTGCGGTTCGATCTCGATTTTCAAACGCGAGGGAAACTCGCGGAACACGGCGGTCGACTTCACGCGCTTGTCGCGGCTGGTGAGTTCAAAGATTTTCTTAAGGGGAACCTGCCAGAAGTATCTGGCTTCGAAAGGTTTGAGCTGCTGACCAAGGGTGGTTTTGATCCTTTGAAACAGCAGATCTTCTTTGGACTTCTCGCTGAGGGTGACCTCGATCGTCTCGACGCGCACCCAGTGCGGATTGAGCGCCAGCACCGTCGCGCCGATCAGAAATATAAGGGCGAATATCGTGATGGGCCATCGAAGCGCGCGCAAGATCCACATGACTCAGGATCATATCAGAGGTTTTTTAAGCGTCGAAGCGCCGCCGAAACGCCTGGATCTAAGCCCGGCGCCCCTGTCCACCGCGTGGACACCCTTTTTCCGTGAAACGTCACTCGCCCCCTGGTTGCCCCGCCAATTCGCCGGCAACCGCCCCCTTTTTTCAAAACCCCGGCTGAAATCACTATCGTTGCGAGGGACATTGGGCCTCTGTATAACTGGCAACGGACCGCGGCGATGTGAGATGGATCTCACTCGTCCTAAAGTGTGCAAACAAAATTCTCATGGAGGAGAATGTCATGAAGAACTCTCTTATGATCGCCGGCATTATCGCCGCGATGTCTCTGACCGCGTGCTCGCAGAAGCACGAAGATAAAAAGTCGTCCCCGAAAGCCGCCCCCGAAGCGGTCGCCGAAGACAACAAAGTCGAACCGCAACAAGAAGAAGTCACCGCGGATTCGCTGCTGCTCAAAGATCTGGGCAACGGTTCCTGGATGAGCCAGTGCTTGAACAAAAAAGAAACCGAAAACTACATCAAGATCGCCGGCTACGAATTCTGGGCGCAGGAAGTGGGCGAGTATTGGCAACGCACGGAAATTTCGTTCGCTGGCGGCAAAATGAAAACCGAACTCGTCAAATACGACACCGCTCATTGCTATGGCAACCCGACTGATAAAAAATCGGTGGTCGAAGATTTCACCGTCCAGTCGACTCCGGAAGGCGATCAAGCCACGTTGACGTCGTACAGACTCGAAAAGGCCGAGCGTTTGAACGGCGTGAAAGGCACGGACAAGTTCAACTACCAACAGCGCGCCGTTTGGATCAATGAAGATCGTTTGACGATCCGTTCGAAGAAAGACGGCGAAACGGTTGATTCTTATTTCATCCGCGACGCGCGCGCTCACTGGAGCCGCAACTAATGAAAGCGCAAGTTCTATGGATGGGTCTGGCCGCTTCGGTGGCCCTGACCGCTTGTTCGTCGAAACTGGAATCGCGCAAGACCTCGGTCAAAAAGCCGGCCCCGATCGTCACGCCGGACGCTCCGGCGGAGCCCTCGGTGGAGCAAAAGTCTGCTCCGGGCGAGGTGAGCCCGAGCAACCAGGTCAAGTTCGAGCGCAATCTCGAGCAAGGCACGTGGTCGACGGAATGCGGTGAGATCAGCTTCTGGTCGCGCTTCAGCCAGAACACGGCCCGCTCGGTTCTGAAGTTCGAAGGCGGCCGCGTGAAACTGGTTGAGTCGAACTACGATTGGTCGAACTGCACGGATTTGAAAGAGGAAAAGGTTCTGATGGACAGCTTGTACTACGTCGAGCTGGATGCCGCGAACCCGAACCTGGCGACGATCCGCACGTTCCACC
>DAISHW010000111.1:0-8185 GCA_036822295.1 Bdellovibrionales bacterium
CGACGCCAAATATTACTATGAGAAGTCCCAGTACCTCGGCTATTTGCTGAGCTTGCAAGCGGAGTACTAAATGTCCACCATTCGCGTGCTCAAGCCTGATGTCGTCGACAAAATCGCCGCCGGCGAGGTGCTCGAGCGGCCCGCGAATCTGGTCAAAGAGTTGGTCGAAAACAGCTTGGACGCGGGCGCCACCGAAATCGAAGTCGAATTCGACCGGGGCGGGCGGGATGTTTTGGTGCGCGACAACGGTCGCGGCATCGAAAGGGATCAACTCGCGCTCGCGTTGGAACGTCACGCGACCAGCAAGATTCAAGATAGCGGCGATCTTTATCGCCTGCGCTCGTTCGGTTTTCGCGGCGAGGCCTTGGCCGCGATCGCGGCGGTGAGCCGTTTGCAATTGACCTCGCGTCCGCCCTCGGCCGCGCAAGGTTTCCGCGTGACTTCGGATTTCGGCAAAGTGGGCGATCCCATGCCGATTTCGGCGCGTGAAGGCACCGAGATCCGCGTTCAAGAGCTGTTCGACAACGTGCCCGCGCGGCTGCGCTTCATGAAGTCCGAGGCCGCCGAGCACGGCCAGATCAAAACCGCTTTGAAAGCCATGGCGCTCGCGCACGAAGGCGTGGGCTTTCGCGCGCGTTCGCACCAGGAATTGATTTTTCATTGGCCGGCGGGACAGAGCTTTCAAGATCGCGCGACCCAGATTCTGCAAGTGAAGACTTTGTATCCGGGCCGCGGCGAGCATGGCGGCGTCGAAGTCGAAGCGATGGTGAGTTCGCCGCAAGACACTTTGAAAGTGAATCGCGGCATGTGGTTCTTCGTGCAGGGCCGCTGGGTGCAGGACCGCTCGATGGCCGCCGCCGTCATGGAGGCCTATCGTAACCTGCTCATGCACGGCGAGTATCCTTCGGTGGTCGTGCGCGTGAAACTCGCGCCCGAAGAGGTCGACGTGAACGTGCATCCGACCAAGGCGCAGGTGAAGTTCCGCGACAATCAAGCCGTGTTCCGCGCGGTCACGCGAACGGTGCGCGAAGTTTTGGAGCGCGCGCCCTGGCTGCCGGCCGCTCTGTCGGCGAGTCGCGCCCCGGAGTTCACCTTTCCGGTCGAAGAGGCCGCGCCAGAGACTTTGAGTTTCACGGCGCCCGAGTTCGAGCGCACGCAGTACTCGACCAAGGCGTTTCCCTTGGCGGAAGTCCGCCAGGCCGTGGTGGCTTACTCGGCCCCTGTTCCGACGCCGGTGAAATTCGCCTGGGCCGATCTTCAAGTCATCGGCCAACTCAATCACACCTACATCGTGGCGCAAGGCGGGGACACGATGTACCTGGTCGATCAGCACGCGGCCCACGAGCGCGTGGTGTTCGAACGGCTGATGCATTCGTTCCGCGCCGGAAAAATCGAAGTGCAGAACCTGCTTTTACCGATGGTCTTCGATCTCTCGGCCGAAGAAACCGAGGCGCTCGTCACGCATAAGGACGAAGTCGAAAAATTCGGTCTCAACATCGAGCGCATGGGGCCGGAAAGCGTCGCCGTGCAGGCGATCCCCATGATCGTGAGCGAGGGCGCGGTGAATCAGGCCCTGCAACGGCTCGCGTACGAGATCCTTGATCACGGCGACAGCATGGTTTGGGAGAAAGTGGTGGGCGAGACCTTCGCTTCGATGGCCTGTCACTCGGTGATTCGCGCAGGGCAAAGCCAGAGTCCCGAGCAAATGAAGGCCCTGCTCGCGCAGATGGACGAGTTCCCGCTCTCGAGCTTTTGCCCCCACGGCCGCCCGGTGTACATTCGCCGCGCCTTCACCGACATCGAGCGCGAGTTCGGTCGGATCGTGTGAACCCCTTTGTTCTGCTCGTCGGTCCCACCGCGGCCGGCAAGTCGGCGCTCGGCCTGAAGCTCGCGCGGCATTTCGGCGCGGGGATTTTGAACTGCGATTCCGTGCAGGCCTATCGGCGACTCGATATCGGCACGGCCAAGCCCACGCCCGCGGAACAGGCCATGGCGCCGCATTTTCTTTTCGGCACCCGCTCGCCGGGCGAGTCGCTCACCGCCGGCGACTATCGCAAAGAGGCTCTGGCGGTGCTCAATCGCGAGATCCCGAAGCGCATGATGATCGGCGTCGGCGGCAGCGGCTTTTACGTTCAGGCGCTCGAAAAAGGCATGTTCGACATCGATAAACCCGATCCTGAAATCGAGCGGCAGGTCAGGGGCGAGCTCGAAGAGAACGGGCTCGCCTGGGTCTATGATCGCCTCAGGGGATTGGATCCCGAAACGGCCGCGTCTTTGAGTCCCAACGACGCGTACCGAATCACGCGCGCGTTGATCGTCGTTCGCGGCGGCGGTGAAAAGCTGAGCGCTCTGAAGAAGCGCTTCAAGCCCGCGCCGTTTCCGTACCCGTTGCTGAAGCTGGGCCTTACGCTCGGTCGCGAGGACTTGCGGCCGCGCGTTCGTGCCCGCACGGAAACGATGTTGAAAGCGGGACTGCTTGAAGAGGCGCGCCGTCTGGTCGAAGAAGGCTTCGAAAACTGGGCGCCGTTGCAAAGTGTCGGTTACAAGGAATGCTTGCAGGTCCTGCGCGGCGAACTCGGTGAAGACAAACTCGCCGATCAGATCAGCGAAAAGACGTTGCAACTCGCCAAGAAGCAGCGCACCTGGTTTCAGCGCGATCCCGGCATCCATTGGCTCCACCCGGAAACGGCGCTCGAAGAAGCCGTCGCGAGAATTCAGGCGTTTTCTCCTTGAGGGAAGCGGACTTTCGATTCTAGAATGCCCGGATCCAAGGGGTGCGGGCATGAACAGCATGACGGGGTACGGCTCCAGCCGTATCCAGAACCGTCAGCTCGAGATCGAGATTCACGTCAAATCGGTGAACGGCCGCTTCCTGGAACTGCGCTTTCATCTGCCCAAAGAATACGCGCCCTTCGAAAATGATTTTCGCAAAGCCTTCTCGGGTTGGGCGCGCGGCACGGTCGACGTGTACATGCATCGTAAACTCGCCGCCGAAAATCGCCTGCAATCCGTGAAAGTGCGTGAGGCCAACGCCCGCTACTGGGCCAAAACCATGACGGCGCTGGCGAAAGACCTGGGCATCAAGTCGGATTTGACCTTAAGGGACGTTTTGCAGATGCCCTTCGTGCTCGAACATCAGGATCGCCAGAACTTGGCGCCGGGCGAACTGCGCGCGGTCGAAAAAGAACTCAAGAAATCCCGCGAAAGGTGCGAGCAGGTGCGCTGGCGCGAGGGCGTGATGCTCAAGAAAGAGCTTCTGCTCCAGCTCAAGAATCTGGAAAAGCTCATGGATAAAATGAGCGGCTGGCGCGACGAGGCCTTGAAGGGCGCCGAGCAACGTTTGAAAACCCGGCTGGCGACGCTGGACGGGGAACCGCTCGATGCCTCGCGCTTGGCGCTGGAAACCGCGCTGATCATCGACAAGATGGACGTGCACGAGGAAATCGTGCGCCTGACCGAGCATTTAAAAGCCTGTCGCGCGCTGATCGCGGGCGGCAAAGAGGCGCGCGGCAAAAAACTCGACTTCTATTGCCAAGAGCTCCTGCGCGAAGTGAACACCGTCGGGTCGAAGTCGCAGCTCGCGTCCTTGACTCAAGTGGTGGTCGAAGCCAAGTCGGTGATCGAAAAATTCCGCGAACAGGTGCAGAACATCGAATGAAACCCAAGGCGCGCTTGCTCTTGATCATCGGTCCCACCGCCGTCGGCAAATCGACGATCATCGGTCGCGCGCTCAAAGATTTCCCCGAGTCTCTTTACGATCTGATCACGTACACGACCCGCGACCGGCGCTCGGGCGAGAGCGAAGGCAATCCCTATCATTTCGTCACGGAAGACGAGTTTCGCCGCCGGATCGAGCAGGGGTTTTTCATTGAGTGGGCGGTGGTGCACGGCCGCCTGTACGGAACGCCCAGAGACCAGGTCGAGCATCATTCGAAGCTTGGCCGGATCGTGACGGCCGACGTGGACGTGCAGGGCGCAAAGACCTTGCTTAAAGAATACCCCGACGCCGTGACCGTTTTTCTGAAGCCCCCGAGTATTGATGCATTGCGTCAAAGATTTATTAAACGGGGTGTGACTTCCCAGGCGGATCTGATGAAGCGCCTTGAAAGCGCTCAAAAGGAACTTTCGCAGGCCGAGGACTTCCAGCACGCGTTCGTGAACGATGATTTCGAGACCACCTATGCAGAGGTTCGAAAAATCATTGAAAAAATGCTGCAAAATCAATAGTGTAGTGAATTCCTTTTAAGTGTCTTAACCAGGAGTTCCGATCGTGGCTCGTATTACCGTCGAAGATTGTTTGGATAAGGTCCACAACCGTTTCGCGCTCGTGCTGTTGGTGGCCAAGCGCGCCAAGCAATTGATGAAGGGCGATGAGTGCATCACTCCCGGTCGTAACAACAAGCACGTCGTGAACGCGCTTCGCGAAGTCGCCTCCGGCGCGGTTTATTTTGATACGACGGACCCCCAAGGACTGACTCCCGATCAACAGGTCCAGCGCGACCTTTCCCGTTAAAAACTTTGAGGTTTTCCCTCGAGTTTAGAGGCGTTTCTCCCGTCTAGAAAGAGGGGATGTGAAAGGGGCGGGGAAATGAGCAGCGAGGCGGTGGCAAACGACACGGGCTCAAGAGAGACCGAACCGCAAACGGTGGATGAGCTCCTCGAGATCATCCGCGCGAACTCGCCGAACGCCGATCTTGAATTCATCCGCAAAGCCTACGCCTTCTCTGAAAAAGCCCACTCCGGCCAGATCCGGCGCAGCGGGGATCCCTACATCATTCATCCGCTCGGGGTGGCGGCGATCCTTGCCGAACTGAAGCTCGATTTGGCCACGATCGCGACCGGCCTGCTCCACGACACGGTCGAAGACACCGAAGTCACTTTGCAGGACATCGAGAATAACTTCGGCGCGACGGTAAGGCATCTGGTCGACGGCGTGACGAAGATTTCGCTGATGAAATTCCGCAACACTCACGAAAAGCAAGGCGAGAACATCCGCAAGATGATCGTGGCCATGGGCAAAGACATTCGCGTCGTGCTGGTGAAGATCGCCGATCGCCTGCACAACATGCGCACCCTGAACCATATGCCGCCCGAAAAGCAGGCGCGCATCGCGGTCGAGACTCTGGACATTTACGCGCCGCTGGCCTCGCGGCTCGGCATCAACGCGATCAAGGTGGAGCTCGAAGACCTGTCGTTTCGCTACGCGTATCCCGAAGCCTACTACGGACTCGCGCAAAAGGTCGCGACCAAACGGCGTGAGCGCGAGAAGTACATCGAAGACGTGCGCAAAATGCTCACGAGCGAACTTGAAAAGCGCACGCGCTTCAAGTACGAAGTTTTCGGCCGCCCGAAGCACCTTTGGTCGATCTATAAAAAAATGCAGGCGCGCAGCATCGATTACGAACAAGTCTATGACGTGCTGGCGTTTCGCGTGAACGTCGGCTCGGTCGCCGAGTGCTACGAAGTGCTGGGCCTGGTGCATTCGCTGTGGAAGCCGATCCCCGGTCGCTTCAAAGACTTCATCGCCATGCCCAAAAACAACAATTACCAGTCGCTGCACACGACGGTGATCGGGCCCGGGGCCGAGCGCATTGAAATTCAAATTCGCACCTTCGAGATGCACCAGGTGGCCGAACGCGGGATCGCGGCGCATTGGCAGTACAAAGAGGGCGCCGGCCACCACGAGGAAATCGATCTGGATTCGCTCAAGAAGTTCAACGGCCTGCGCGAGCTGGTCAGAGAGCATCAAGAGAATCCCGACGCCGACGAGTTCTTGGAAAACATCAAGAGTGATCTGTTCGAGGGCGAGATCTACGTGTTCACGCCCAAGGGCGACGTCAAGGATTTGCCCGAAGGATCGACGCCCATCGACTTCGCTTACGCGGTTCACACCGACGTCGGCAACCGCATCACGTCGGCGCGCGTGAACGGCAAGATGGTGGCGCTCAAGCATCGCCTGCACAGCGGCGACACGATCGAAGTCATCACGTCGAAGACGCAAACGCCTTCGAAAGACTGGCTCAAGTCGTGCGTCACCACCAAAGCCAAATCGAAGATCCGTCAATTCGTGAAAACCGAGGCCCGCAAACGCGCGTTCGAGCTCGGCCGCGAGATCTTGGACAAATCGATGCGCAAGGCCGGTTTGAGCTTGGCGCGCGCTCTGGAAAAGCCGGAGTTCCCGAAGTTCGCGCGCGATCACGGCTGCGCCACGCCCGACGATCTGTTCGTCAAAGTCGGCTACGGCGCGATCACGCCCCAACTGGTGATCGACGGGCTCAAGATCGCCCTGCCGGAAGAAAAAGAGGCGCCCAAAGAAGACGTGGGCTTCATCAAGAAAGCCTTCCAGGCGGCGATCGGCCGCAAGAAAGAAACCGGCTCGCTCATCCGCGTCGACGGCATGAACGACGTGCTGGTGCGCTTCGCGAAGTGTTGCAATCCGATTCCGGGCGACGCGATCTTAGGCTTCATCACCTTGGGCCGCGGGATCGTCATTCACCGCGCCGACTGCCCGAAGGCCTTCGAGCTCGATCAAGCGCGGCGCATGGACGTCGAATGGTCGCACACGCAGACCGCGCCCGACGTCGGCCGCACGGTCACGATCCGCGTGGTCAGCCACGACACCGCGGGCTTGTTGAAGCTCATGTCCGAGATCTTCGCCGTCCACGGCATGAACATCCTGAACGCTCAGGCGCGCACCACCAAGGATTTGAAGGCCATCTGTACCTTCGATGTGAGCGTTCGCAACACCGAGCAGCTGGCGACGGTCATGAGCGATCTTTCGAAGCTCAAGGGCGTGATCGGCGTCACGCGCATGACTCACACTTAGCTTTCCGGCGCGAATTGCCGATGAATCGGCATGCGTACACTTCTTCTGATTTTGGTTACGGTCATTGGTCTAGACGCGGCGGCCCGGCCCGCGCGTTGGGTCGCCCGCGAATTTCAAACGCCGCGTGAAGCTTCGCAAAAGATCGGCGCGATGGCGCGCGAGCTCGAAGCCGAAAAAGATCCGCGCGCGCTCTTCGCGCACGTTTACTCTTTGACCATTCAGGCCACGGCGAAGAATCTTGAGCGGTTCGCCAATCCGGCTTGGGTGAGTCGCCTGGTTTTAAACTACGCCAATATCTACCGTAAGACGGTCTATAACGAGCTGCGCGGCCGGCACACGTCGATGCCCTTGGCGTGGCAATTCGAATTCGAATACGCGCGCGGCGGGCGGGGAGAGTGGAAGCCCGATTTCGACGTGATCTACGGGATCAACGTGCACATCGCCCGCGACCTGGTCGAAGCGTTGTACGTGACGCCGACGGATTTCGCGAACCCGTCTTTGCACCGCGATTTCTTGAAGATCAGCGATGTGCTCACCGGCACGATGCCGGCGATCTGGAGCGTGTACGCCCGTTTCACGCGCTCGCTCGGATTGTTCCCGGGACTGCAACAGAGCGTGATGACCGGCTGGATCCGGCGTTTGCGCGCCAAAGCCTGGAATGACGCCCTTGTGAAAACGCGATTGAGCGCGCTCGATCAAAAGTGCATCCGCGAGGCGCGCCGCTACGGCCTTTGGTTGCCGTTCATGTAAAGGGAATCAAAAGGGGACCGCAAGACCCGCGCGCACGGCGATCCATTTGGCGTCGACCTCATCCGATTTGGGGAGCATGCCGTACTCCAGACTCACGGGGATGTACATCGTCGGTGACAGGAACCAATCGAGACCTCCGCCGATCACGATGACGTTGGTGGTGCCGAACGTCTTGCCGGTGATGCCTTCGATATGGGAACGCTGTTCGAAGGCATCAATGGCAAGGATGGCAGTTTCGCCGCCATCCATTGCAACAAGACTATCTGCTACAGACTGGCCAAAGCCGCGAATGGTGGATACCAAGCCATCGAGGAAATCGCCGCAAATCGACTGCGAGATTTCGCATCCGCGTGGGATCGGGCGACTGATGGCGCTGGCAGACTTCGAGCGTTTACCGCTCTCATTGAGGACTGCTTCCACAAAAAACCGGTTGTGGAAGGTGAGCCGCTTGATCCCGAGGACGCTGCGCTTCAGCAGGCGATGCGGGACTTGGTGCCTAGCCTGGGCACTGGCAATGGAGCGGAAGCCGTCGCCCAGATGTTCGCGTTGGCCCGCAAACGCCCAAGATGGAAGCTCTACCGCAATGAACTGTGGCGCGATGCCGAACGA
>DAISHW010000112.1:0-7989 GCA_036822295.1 Bdellovibrionales bacterium
GGTCGTGCACCAGCCGTGGCGGGCGCACGCGTAGACGATCGGGAATTCGGCTTGCTCTTCGCTCGCCCCCAAATCGATGAACAGATCGAACGCTTGATTGACCACTTCTTTGGTGCGAAGGCCGTCACTGCACTCCGGGCGATCCACCTTGTTCACGCACAAGATGATCCGGTGACCGCGCTCGAGCGCCTTTTGCAAAACGAAGCGCGTCTGCGGCAAAGGGCCTTCGGCCGCGTCGACGAGCAATACGGCGCCGTCGACCATGCCCAGGATCCGCTCGACCTCGCCGCCGAAATCCGAGTGCCCGGGAGTGTCGACGATGTTGATGCGGTAGTCTTTGTACTGAATGGCCGCGTTTTTCGCCTGGATGGTGATCCCGCGCTCGCGTTCCAGATCCATCGAATCCATCACGCGGTCTTCGAGCTGCGCGCGTTCCGAAAACGTGCCGCTTTGCCGGAGCAGGTGGTCTACAAGAGTGGTCTTACCGTGGTCAACGTGAGCGATAATACAGATATTTCGAATGTTCATATGAGTCTTTTGACCTTAAAGGCGGGGTCGGCGCTTGTCCACTTGTATTCTGGTCCAGAAGGTCTAGCCTGAAAACATGATCTTCGGCAGCCAGTCCATCTCGGCCTACACCCGCTTGAACATGTCCGTCTGGATGATTCTGGCCTTTCAGGCGGGCCTGCTCAACATCGGCGGCTTCATGGCTTGCCACAGTTTCGTCTCGCACGTGACGGGCTTCGCCACTCTGTTCGGAATCGAAGCGGGAGGAGGCAATTACCTGCATGCCATCGGGCTTTTGCTGGTGCCGCTCTTCTTTCTGCTGGGCGCGATGATCAGCGCCTTTTTGGTCGACGTGCGCCTGAAGATGGGGCGCAAGCCCAAGTACTACATCGTCTTCGGCGTGATATTCTTCCTGATCTTGGTCGTCGAGATCGCCGGCTTCAACGGCGCATGGGGCAAGTTCGGCGAGCCTTTGGCCTTCACGCGCGATTACGTTTTGCTGAGTTTGCTGTGCATGATTTGCGGCGTGCAAAACGCGACCGTGTCGTTGGTTTCCCGCTCGGTGGTCCGAACGACTCACCTGACGGGGATCACGACGGACTTGGGCATCGGGTTGATGCGTGTTTTCTACCGGCGTAAAATTCCCGAATACCGCGCTTCGAACGAAGCTCAGGCCAACTGGATGCGGATCGGGATCATCACGTTCTTCGTGCTGGGGTCGGCGGCGGGCTACCAATGGTTCCGCAATTGGGAATTTCGCGGCTTCATCTTTCCGACGGTGATCGCGGGGCTATTGTTCTTTTCGGCGTTGTATTTTCAAGTTATCCGGCGGCCGGATCGTCTTTGAGCAGGTGCGCGAGCCAGCGGGCCACGGCTTGATCGGACCAGCGGACCTCGTCGTAACTCGTACCGAAACCCAGGAACCCGCAGTGGCCGCCCTTTTGGGTAAGCAGCACGTCGACGTTCGAGGAGTGCGGAATCGTCACGAGCGCGCTCGCGTCGACGACGGGATCGTCGATCGAGGACACGATGAGCGTCGGGATTTTGATTTCCGGGATGTAGTGCATGGAGCTGCACACTTCGTAATAGTGTTTCGCGCTCTCGAAGCCCGCGCGGTGGGTGGCGAAGATCTCCTCGAACGCGCGCATCGACGGGATTTTCGGCAAGTCGATCGGGCCGACCTCAGGATAAAGCTTGAGCATCAGCTTCGTGTCGTTCATCAGGTGTTTCACGAACACGAGTTCGAAAAGTTTATTGTCCGGCATCGCCATGCGCATGGACGAAGCTTCCAGGTCCACGGGCGGCGAAACGGCGACGATGCTGTCCAGGTTGCCGCTCGGGCGCGAGCCGTCTTCACCGGCCATTTTCAGAGTGACGTTTCCGCCGAGCGAGAAGCCGATTTGCGTGACGGGCGAATTCGGGAATTCGCGTTTGATCCATTCCAAGATGTAGCGCGTGTCTTCGGAAACGCCCGCGTGATAGGCGCGTTTGGCCAAACCGCGGCCGGGACCGCAGAAACGCAAATTCAAGCGCAAGACCATGTAGCCTTTTTTGAAAAGCCGGCGACACATCCTTTGCATGTACGGCGATTCGTAACTGCCGGTCAGACCGTGCACGAGCAGCATGATGCGGCTGCCGGGGATCCAATCTTTCGGGCGATTTTCCGCGACCACCAAAATGTCGCCGTCAGGCAGCAGCACCTGGTGGTACGCGTCGGCTTTGGGCGGTTTCAAGACCGGCCAGTAGCTGCCGTAGATGGTTTGCCAGAAGCCCGAGCGCGCGAACGGGAACGGGTAAAACTGATTTAATTTCAGCTTCCGCAGAACCCGCTCGACTCTGTCTTCAATGCCCATGATTGCCCGTTATAAAGTATGGTTTCCCGAAGCGCAAAACAGTTTCGGGTTCGTGCGAGCTTATCGGTCAAACGGCTTGGTGAATGAAGGCGTTCCCGATTTGAGTCGGCGCGAATTTTCCAGAATCGAGACGCCGGACGTGACTGCCCGCGGCCTCGGGATCGTGGGTGAAAAACAACAACCAGTCCTCGGGCACGGCGCGCTTGTAAAGATCTTCCTTCTCATCGATGAGTCGCTCGGGATAACGATCGTAGCCCATCGTGATCGGCAGGTGCACCCAGGGTCGTCCTGGAATCAGATCTCCGCAGAAGAACACTTTTTGCGTGTCGCCTTTGAAAAGCGTGAGCATTTGGCCGGGTGTGTGTCCCTGGCTGAGAATAAACTCGACGCGCGATTTCAGCGGCTCCGGGAGCGGGTCCTTTGGGTGGATGATGAGCCGGCCCGAAGCTTTGAGCTTGTCGGTGAGCTCGGGAATGAACGACGCGCGGTCCCGCGAGTGAGGGTGCAGCGCTCGCTCCCAGGCTTCGTGACCGACGATGAATCTCGCGCGAGGAAAGACCAGGTCCGTTCGTCCCTGTTTGGTTTCCGCGAAGGTCGGGAGGAGCCCGCCCGCATGATCAAAGTGCAGGTGCGAAAGGATGACGTAGTCGATGCTCTCCGGCGCGTGCCCTTGGGCTTTTAAGTTTTCGAGCAGCAGGTGACGGTCGGGGCTTTGCACGCCGAAGCGTTCGGCCATTTTCGGATCGAAGAAGGCGCCGATGCCGGTTTCGCAAAGCAACTTCTTGCCGTCGAATTCGATGAGCAAGCTTCGGCAAGCTAAAGGAATGCGGCCGACGTCGTCGGGTTTGATCCAGCGCTCCCAGACGGGACGGGGCGCGTTGCCGAACATGGCGCCGCCGTCGAGCAGCTGGCGATTGCCCTCTACCGAGGTGATGAAGGCCTGGCTCATTCGTCTCTCCGGATCCGCACGAGCACGCGGCCGTGGATTTTGCGGTGGATCAGATCGTCGAAGGCGAGCATCAGGTCTTTGAGTTCCACCGTGCGGGTCAGGATGTCTTCGAGCTGCTTGGGCTTCCAAGGACCCGCGAGCCGGCGCCAAAGGTCTTGGCGCATTTTGATCGGCGTGTTGTTGCTGCTCGCGCCCAGGAGCGAAACCCCCCTAAGGATGAACGGCATGACCGTGGTTTGCAGTTCGCTGCTCTCGGCCAGGCCGATGCTCGCGACGTTGCCCCAAAGATGCGTGTGCGCCAGGGCTTGCGCGAGAAGTTTCCCGCCGACGCTGTCGACGACCCCGCCGAAACGGGCACGCTCGAGCGGGCGATGACCGAGCCCCAGTTCGTTGGGCGGCAGCACTTCTTTGGCGCCGAGTTTTTTGAGGTACTTGATGGCGTCGTGTTTGCCGCTGACCGCAAGGACTTCGAATCCCGCCTGCGCGAAAAGCGCCACCGCGAACGACCCCACGCCGCCGCTCGCGCCCGTGACCAGGATCGGGCCGTGCTCTTTGGTCTGACCGTTGTTCAGCATGCGTTCCATCGCCAGCGCCGCGGTGAAACCCGCGGTGCCGATGATCATGGATTCCCTTAAGCTGAGTCCCTCCGGCAGTTTGACCAATGAGTCGGCGCTGACGCGCATGACTTCCGAATAGCCTCCGTCGAAATTTTCACCGATGCTGTGCCCGGTGGCGATGACTTTGTCGCCCGGTTTGAATCTTTCATCGATGGACGAGATCACGACGCCCGCGCCGTCGATGCCGCCGTTGAGCGGATAGCGTTTCATGATCGGCGCTTTGTCCAGGGCGGCGAGCGCGTCTTTGTAGTTGACGCTCGAGTAATGCGTTTCGATGACGACTTCGCCGGGCGTGAGTTCATCGAGCGTCAGTCGCTGGAGTTTGGCGTAGTGCGCGTTTTCGGGTCCGTGGATGCGTAAAGCCCAGAAGGGATTCATATCAGCTCCTTTTTGATCTCGCTTAAGAGTTCGGCGCAGGCGTCTTCGATCAGATCCAGGACGTGTTCGAAGCCGTCCTCTTCTTTGTAGTAGGGGTCGGGGACTTCCTTCACGCTGTGGATTTTGCAGTAACTGACCAGAGGTTTGATTTTCGGGTGATGTTTGCGCGTGCGATCGAGCGCCCGCACGTGCCGCAGGTTCGAATCGTCCATGGTCAGGATGTAGTCGTGGATTTCCAAGTCGTCGGGGGCTCGGATCTGTCTGCCGACGAGCGGAGAGAGGTCGTAGCCGCGTTTCCCGGCGTGATGGGTCATGCGTTCGTCGGGCGGCTCATCGGCGTGCCAGCCGCCGGTGCCCGCCGAGTCGACGTGGATCTCTTTTTCGAGTCCCGAGTCTTTCACCATTTTCAAGAAGACGCCCTCGGCCGCCGGCGAACGACAAATGTTCCCCAGGCAAACGAAGAGCACTTTCTTTTTCACTTTTGCTTCTCCGGCGTGAAATCGAGCGACGCCGAGTTGATGCAGTAACGTTCGCCGGTCGGGCGCGGCCCGTCGTCGAAAACGTGCCCCAAGTGCGCGCCGCAATTCTTGCACAGGACTTCGGTGCGCTCCATGCCGTGACTGGTGTCCCGCTTGTACTCGATCTTGTCGCTGACCGCCCCGTCGACGGGTTGGAAGAAGCTGGGCCAACCGCAGCCGCTGTCGAATTTCGCCAGCGAATCGAAAAGCGGGGTGCCGCAACACACGCAGCGGTACTCGCCTTTGTCTTTCGCGTCCCAGTATTTACCGGTGAAGGCCGCTTCGGTGCCGGCCTGTTGCGTGACGCGGAATTGTTCGGGCGTGAGTTTTTCTTGCCAGTAAGATTTCGGTTTGTTTCGCCAGTCCATGGGGGGTAATTTAGGTTCTTCGCTTCGATTCAGCAAGGCGGGTTTTATGGATTTTCAGGAGCTGGTCACGTCACGGCGCACGGTTCAAAATTATGTGTCACGGGCCGAGGTCGACGTGGCGGCGGTGCGCGAGGCGCTGGAACTTTCGTTGTGGGCGCCGAATCATAAGCTCACGTTTCCGTGGGTGTACGTGTGGATCGGCGACCGCGCGCGCGCGGCTCTGGCCGAGCTGGCGGTCGAGCTGAAGCAGGCCAAATCCGGTGAGGTATTTAGCCCCGCCAAGGCCGGCGCGGCTCGCGAGAACGTTCTGGATCCCTCGGTGTTGATCGGTCTTGGCGTGAAGCTGTTGCCCGGCGGCGGCGGCATCGACGAGCACCGTTATCACGAGGATTTCGCGACGTTGGCTTGCAGCGTGCAGATCGCGTCGCTGCGTTTGTGGGAGAAGGGTCTGGGCTCCAAGTGGAGCACCGGCGGCTGGACTGTTCATGAGCGCACGTACGAGTTGCTCGGCGTGAATCCCGGCCAGGTTCGTCTCGAGGGCGCGCTGATGATCGGCCAAGCTTTGCACACCCCGCGCGTGCCGCCGCGACCGTCTCTGGATCAGTTCCTGCGCTCGACCGAGTAGGCGCTGGGGTGGCGCAGCCGTAAGACCTGTGCGATCCGAAAAACTTCGGCGAAAATATTTGACACGATTTTCGCCGCTCTAAGCGTTGCTCTAAAGGAAGTTTACATCTTGAGCGACCTCCCCCGCGCACGAACGAAAAGCGTCGCGGGGCGAAGCCCTGATGCGCGAATAAAAGTACATGGTGGCGAGTTTAAATTTTGAGTTCATCTCTAGAAAACCGGTAAAAACCGAATTTTGAAACCCATGTTAGTCTGCCTGTGAATCGAGGTGGGTGTGAAGCAACTGAACCTGTTTAAAGAAAAGCGTCAGATTGAATTCGGTGGTTCGTTGCTGGTCGGCAAGCGCCGGGCCAGAAGACCGATCGCCACGAAAAGCCCGACGCATCTGGTGCTGAAGGCGACGACGTCCTTCAGGCTGCTCAGGCGACGACGTCCTTCAGGCTGCTCAGGCGCCGTCCGATTGTTGAAGGAGTGATCCGGAAGTTCAGCGAGCGGATGGGGATTCGTATTTTTGAACTGGGAATCCAAGCCGATCACGTGCATCTGGCGGTGCGGTTCCCGAGTCGCGAGGCGTATGTGAGATGGATTCGCGCGTTGACGTCCGTGCTCTGTCAGCGCATTCCGGGTCTGAAATGGAAGCTTCGCCCCTACACCAAGATCGCGACATGGGGACGTGGGTTCCACCGGCTTAAAGCCTACATCGTTCACAATCACAAAGGCGGGGAGTTGGCCGGGGGTGCGTATGCCGCCCTTGCCCGGGCGTTATGGGATGTGCGCAAGATAGTGCATGAAAGCCGTGCCCGCCCTGGCCAGTGAGCGGTCTTGTCGGCGAAAGCCGGCGGGTCCATGACCGCCCCTTCTAAAAACCTGACAATTCATGAAATATCATGAAAGAATAAAGGGGTGAAGGTTAAGAAGTTCGCAACCCAAATAGATGAAGTCGTGCTTAAAGATCTGAAAGTTTTCGCCAAGAAAACGGATCGAAGCATTTCAAAAATCGTGTCTGAAGCCGTTCGGGAATACATCGTGAAAGCTCAGGTGCGGCCCGCATTCCGGTCGGCTATGGATGAGGTTCTAGAAGATCATTCTAAATTGCTGGAGCGTCTCGCGAAGTGAGAGTTACGCTTTATCCCACCCTGCCCGAAGTCCTGGAGTTGCATCGCATTCTAGTGGAACGCTTTGGCGGCTCCGCGGGGGTGCGTGATCTTGGACTTCTCGAAAGCGCGTTGATGCGTCCCCAGACGGGATACTACGCGACGCTATCCTTAGAAGGGGCGGCTCTCATGCAGAGTCTTTGCCAGAATCACGCGTTCGTCGATGGCAACAAGCGGGTGGCGTTTGCGGTCACCGCGATATTTCTGCGCATGAATGGCTTCCGACTCAAGGTAAATGCCGATAACGGTGAAAGTTTCCTAATTGATCGGGTGATCAAGGCCAAAGCGGACATCGACGAGATTTCGAAGTGGCTCGAACGGCATATAAAGAGCGTGAGGTAGTCAGATCACATCTCGTCGAACTCAAACGAGCGCGGCGTCTCGGGCGCGATCTCGAGATCGAAGTACACGCGGCCGATCTCGCGTTCATCGGTGGTTTCCACCTGAACCTTCCACTCGCCGGGTTGGTAGTTGGTCTTGACGCCGAAACCGCGGAAGCCCTCGTCGCGGCCGCCGACGATGCGGATCGGGATCGAGTCTTGCAAAACCCAGCCGTGCCGGTTGTCTTTCCAGTACCAGCGCACCAGCACCTGATCGGCGAAGCGGGTCGGTGAGAAGATGCGGAAGAACACATACACCTTGTCGCCGCGCTGGGCGTAGAAATTCTGATCGCCGTTGTGCCAGAAGCGCCACCGCGGGCGCTCGTGGCTCAGGCGATAAACGTCGTCGACCTTTTCCACGCCGTGATAGACGCCGATGAACGGGAGCGAGAGCGGAACCGGCGGGATCAGCTTCACCATGTAGAGCGAAAGGAATCCGAGCAGCACGAAGGCCATGGGCAGCAGGATCTGCTTCTTCGCTTTCTCGAAAAGCGCCGGCAGGTACGTTTGGATCCACCAACCGACGCCCACCAGCGGCAGGCAGCCGACCAGCATTGAGAACAGGAAGATCAGCACGCCCATCGAGCCCGCGAAGACTGGGATGACATAGGCGAAAAAGGCCAGGTAACACAGGCTCAGCA
>DAISHW010000113.1:0-2709 GCA_036822295.1 Bdellovibrionales bacterium
GGCTCATGGGCGGGCTATCGCGGCGGGGGGGCCGGTCATCTGCTCATGCGGGGCGTCGACGTTTTTTACGCGTTCCCGGGGTTTCTGATCGCCCTTGGCTTCGTGGCGATGCTCGGCCCTTCTTTTCGCAACCTGATCTTCGCGTTATGTTTCACCTCGTGGACTTCGTTCGCCCGGTTGGTACGCGGCGAAGTGCTGCATCTGAAACACCGCGAACACGTACAGGCCGCGCGCGCGATCGGCGCCGGAGGCTTGCGGATCCTGGCGCGACATATTTGGCCGAGTCTTTTCGCTCTGCTGCTCGTGCAAGCCACGTTCGCCATGGCGGCGACGATCATCGCGGAAAGCGGCCTAAGCTTCCTTGGCCTTGGCGTTCCTCCCGATCAAGACACATGGGGCGGTTTGCTCAACTCGGGCCGGCGGATCTTGAGCGAAGCTCCCCACGTCAGTTTCAGCGCGGGCGCCGCGATCATGTTGCTCGTGTTCGGTTTCAATATGTTCGGTGACGGCTTGCGCGACCGACTCGACCCACGTCGAGGTTAACCCCGCACATTGCATTTCCAAAGGGCGGATGATGCAATTAAACCAAGATGATCGACAAAATCGGGCAACTACTCTTCATCGGGATCCGCGGCAAAACACTCACTCAAGACGAAGCCGAGTTCATCGTTAAAAACAACATCGGCGGCGTCGTTCTTTTCGCGCGCAATCTGGAAAGTCCCGCGCAAGTCCATGCGCTCTGCGCCCAGATTCAAGCCACGCGCCACAAGACCCGTGATAAACTTCCGCTCTTCATCGGCATCGATCAAGAAGGCGGGCGCGTCACGCGCTTGAAAGCGCCGTTCACCGTTTGGCCGCCGCTCGCGAAGATCGGCGAACTCGATTCAACATCCGTCGCCTTTAAATTCGCGCTGTGCATGGGACTCGAAATGCGCGCGGTGGGCATCAATACCGACTTCGCGCCTTGCGTGGACGTTTACACGAATCCCAAAAACGAAGTCATCGGCGATCGCGCGCTCTCGAAAGACCCCGAGCAAGTGGCGAAACTCGCTTCCGCGCTGGTGCGCGGCTACATCAAAAGCGGGATCATTCCCTGCGCCAAACACTACCCCGGTCACGGCAACACGCTCGCCGATTCGCATACCGAGTTGCCGGTCGAGGACTCCGATTTGGACCGTTTGCGCTCCGTCGAACTCGTTCCCTTCAAAAAGGTCTTCCGCGCGCGACTCGATATGGTGATGACCTCGCACATCAAGTTCCCGAAAATCGATCCCGAGTGGCCCGTCACATTGTCGAAAACTTTCTTGAAAGAGATCTTACGCAAAGACCTTCGTTACCGCGGCTTGATCGTCACGGACGACTTGGATATGCAAGCGCTGACCGATCACCATTCCGTGGGCGATATCGCCGTGCGCTCGCTGCAAGCGGGCTGCGACATCCTGCTCTATTGCAACAAGTTCGACCACCCGCAAATCGCGCTCGATGCGATTCAAAAGGCCCTGAAAGATCAAAAGATTTCGGCGCAGCATATCGACGAGAGCTTCCACCGCGTGGTCGCCCTTAAAAAAGACATGCTCACTGAACCCGACCCCAAACCTTTGAAAGAAGCCGATACGATCGTCGGCCACGCCGATCATATACGCTTAGCCGAAGCCATTAAGTCCGGCTCCGTGCCGGTAGACCTAATCTAGATCGGTACGTAGTTCCATTTTTGGGTACGTAGTTCCGCTTTCCGGTTCCGCTTTCCCATTGGGGTGCGGCAATCCGTTTGTCCACAAAACTTTGCCCGGGCAGATTTCATGAATGAAAAGTGCCCCTATTCGGCTGGCACTGTAGCTTTTACAGTTCGGCGGCGGCGATTCCAGCCGCCCTTCCTGGCATGTCCCTTGAACAACTGAAGGTCGGAAAACTAAGCAAAGGAAGCTTTATGCGTTCCACATTCTTCGTATTGTTCTCGGTTCTGGTCCACGCTTTGGCCGTGGCGGCGATCGCTTTCGCTCCTCGCCAAATCTCGGAACCTTCGGGTCACGAGATTGAAGTGCAGGTTGGCGAAAACGCCGATCAGCCGGGTTTAGAAAACACGGATAACCAAGCCCCTTCTGTCGCCACGGCTCCCCCGACCCCAGCCCCGAAAGCCGAAGAGGTGCGAAAACCGACGCCCGCGCCGGCTCCGAAGAAAGCCCCCGCGCCCCCTGTTGAAGTAACCGAAGAATCCGTACCCGTAGAACAAGATCCCCTGCCGGAACAACTCAGCAGCGAAATCGAGCCCGTAACGCCCGTGGCGACGGCAACTCCGACTGAAGAGCCGACCGCATCCATCGAAGAAGCCCAAGCGGAACCCGCAGCTCCGGCCGCCGCGGTTGGGCGCGCCGAAGAACATGAACAGGAAGGCGAACTCGGTAAAGGCGGCGCGACTCAAGAAGGCGCCGTGACTTATACCGAACTCAAGCAAGTCAGCGACAACAAAATGCCGTTCTACCCGATCGCCGCGCGCAGAGAGCGCCGGGAAGGCCAACTGGAATTGCTGTATCGCGTGACCAAAGAAGGAACCGTGGCTGACATGCAAATCGCTCAGAGTTCCGGTCATAAAGATTTGGATCAAGAGGCCGTGCGGGCGATCTCGAAATTCCGCTTCGTGCCCGGCCAAGAAGGTTGGGCGCGCCACCCCGTGAGCTTCGCGCTCAAAGGTCAGGAAGAGGCGCTGCCCGG
>DAISHW010000113.1:2730-7929 GCA_036822295.1 Bdellovibrionales bacterium
TTTTTGCCCGAAGCCCCTTTTTTACGACGACGGCGGAATTCGGTCTTTTTGGTTTTCGAAGCCATTCAAACACTCCTGATGAGATAAGTCGGTCTAATTATCAAAACGGTATACGCAAGTCAACGCTATGCATTGCCCCGGAGTCGCCCTCTTGATCCTTCTCGAGCGCGTAATCAAAGCGAAGCCGCGGACCGTTAAACGCGAAACCGCCCGACCAAATCGTTTTATCCATGCGCTCGTGGTGCCGATACCCCAAGCGCACCACGAAATACTCGCTCGTGGCCGATTCCATGCCCAGCATGTACGTGAGCTTCTTGTCGGGATTGTACTTCTCTTCACGTGTAATGTCCGCGCGCAAAACGACCATGCCGACCGCACGAAAAAAGCCACCCACACCCTGGCGCAGATCCTCGCGCAAACCCACCGGCGTGTCGCCGCTGGGCTTCGCCAGATTGTCGAGCGTGTACGCCAGTGCAACGGCCTCGTTGATCAAGAGCACCGAACCAAGCGAACCGTTCCACTGCTCGAAACTACGATCGTTTTTCACTTTGTGGTGGAGGCGGTAAGCGCTCGCGCCCACCGACAACCTTTGGGAAATCAAGTAGGCTCCCGCCGCGTGCCAGACCTCGCCATCGACCGGCGCGCCGGCGCGTCCCGTGTCACGCAGGCGACCGTAGTGCAGCGAGCCCGGAAAGAGCACGCTCTCGGTGTTGTCGACCGCGCCCACCATCCAGCCCTGGCGGTGTTGGCCCAAGCTCTCATAACCATCGCGATAAAAGATATTGAACTCATAGTTGCGGGCCAGCGGAATGACCGCTGGATTGACGAACGCGCCTTCGGAGCTGCCAAGCCCCGCCCGCCCCGTACCGCCCATAGCGGAGGACATTGGCCCTTTGAAGAATTCGGCCGACGCGATTGAGGTGAAAAATAAGACGGCGATCGAGATGAAGGTTTTCATGCCTCTTAGAGTAGTAAAGACCAGTTCCTAAGTCACCACTCGGAAAGCTTATCCCGGAGATGGTTGTTAAACGACGCAATAAACGTTTTACCGGGGTCGAGCGCCGCTCAGTTGCGCTTTAAGCAAACGCTGACGAAGTGCGGGCACATCTCGCCGCCGTCGATTTCCGAATGCGTGCAATTCAACGAATACTTCACCGTGCGGTTGCGCATTTCGCCGTAGCAATAGTCGCCCGTATGCTTGGGCACGACGCAATGATCGTTGATATCCACGAACCAATCCTCGACGCGCAACACGCGACGAATCGCCGTCATCGCCGAAATCTGCGCGGCGGTTCCCGCCGGATCCGGCCTGCGCGAACAGATCACGCGCCCCGCCGCCACGTCCTCGGGGCGCACGACCATGAATTGGAAGTTCACATCGCAATCCCAAGTCGACGCCCGCAGTTTATCGGTCGACAAATCCATTTCGCTGATCGAATTGATCACGCGGCTTTCGCCCGTCGAGTAATTGCGCGGCAGGCGGAACGACATTTTATACCCGGTGCCGTACGCGTATTTGTCCGTCGCGTTCTCGTCGGGCCCGCGCAGTTCGGTGTCCGTCTCGAGCAGGCTCGCCGAATAACCCGCCACCAGCATGGCGTTTGAGGCCAAGGCGTTGCGCAGGTCTTTCACCGTGTTCTCGTAGCGATAAAGGCGCAAGCTCGCCTCCATCAAACGTTGATCTTGCGAGCCCGGGAAATAATTCACGCGCGCGCCCGGGGCGGCGCTTGCCAAAGGGCCCGCGATTTCGGCCGAAGCCAGCGGCGGCAAAAAGGTGTCGATCTCCTCGCCAAAAAGGAATTCGCCCTCTTTCCACGGGGCGCGCAGATTGCCGGACTGGCGAATCGAGAAGTTCAGCAGAGCGGTCGCGTTCGCGTCGCTTTCGGAAAACGCGCGCGCGCGCCGGGTGTTGTCGTAGTTCTTGGTTTTCTCACGGAAGGAGTCGGTCATCATAAGACCGCCGCTCGAGCGGTTGTAGGCCCCCGCACGGAACGAGAAATAGGCGCGTTTGGGAAGACTGCCCTCGTTGATGCCGGAGCAGGACATGTAAGCTATCGTGTCGAGTTTGGCGTCGTAAGCATGAGGCAACGTGGCGGCGAAGCTGCTCACCGAAGTCGAATCCTCTTCCGGCGCGCTCGAGCAGTTTTGGAAAGGCAGCAAAGCGGCAATGAGCGTCGCGGGCCATAACAGACGTCTCAAATTGACACTCATTCCGTAACCTCCGGGACTATTTCGTCATGAGACGTATCGGAATACTCCACTCGATTATTTAGCCTATTTAGAACTTTCGTCGAGGACGCTCAGGGCCATGTTAAATACTTGATTTTCTTATGCTCCCCGTGAAAAAGTAGGGTCGATGAAAATACGCAAAGCCGTCATTCCCGCCGCCGGCCTCGGCACCCGTTTTCTACCCGCTACGAAAACGGTTCCCAAGGAGCTTTTGCCGATCGTCGACAAACCGACGCTGCTTTACAACGTCGAAGAGCTCGTGACCGCCGGCATCACCGAGCTCGTGATCGTCGCGGGCCGTGGAAAATCGGCGATCGAAGATCTGTTCGATATCTCTTACGAGGTCGAAGACGTGCTCGAGAAGTCGGGCAAGAGCGATGTTCTGAAATCGCTGCGCGACTTGCGTAAGAATCTGAACGTCATCAGCATCCGTCAGCATCAAGCGCTCGGGCTCGGTCACGCGGTGCTTTGCGCGGAGCCGGTTGTCGGCCGCGAACCGTTCGCGGTTTTGCTCGGCGACGAAATACAGATCACCCCTGCGGGCAAGCCCTCGGCCACCGCGCAGCTGACCCGCTTGGCGGAAGAGCGCGGCGCTTCCGCGGTCGCCGTGATCGAGGTCACGAAGAGCGATGTGGGCAAGTACGGAATCATCGACGGCGCGAAAGAGAGTGAAAATCTTTGGCGCGTCAAAGGCGTGGTCGAAAAGCCTGCTGTGAATGAAGCGCCGAGCACGCTCGCGCTACCCGGCCGTTACGCGTTCACCGCCGATATATTCACGCACCTGAAAGACACCAAGCCGGGACGACTCGGTGAGATCCAACTCAGCGACGCGATGAACGCGCTCGCCAAAAAAGAAGGCCTGTTCGCGACCGTGGTGAACGCGCGGCGTTTCGATGCGGGCGACAAGCTGGGCTTTTTGAAAGCCAACGTCGAACTGGCGCTCGAGCACCCGGAAGTCGGCGCTCCGTTCCGTGAATATCTCGAAACGCGTTTCGGGAAAGGAAAATCATGATCGCGCTGCTCTTGACTCTGTTTTCGACTCCGAGCTTCGCTTACATTCCGGAGTATTCGGTCATCGCTTCGCGCGCGGCCGAGCAGCATGGCAAAGGCGCCTACCAAATCGAGCAGGACGTGACCTTCAAGCGCGAATCCGAAAGCTTTACCGTCAAAGAGACTTGGCTGGTGACCGGCGAGGGCGGCATGCGCGTCACGCTCGAAGGCCGCGGGCCGCTTAAAGGCTTGATTCAAGGGCCTCTCGTTTATGACGGAGGCACGAAGTCTTTCGTGGAAGGCATTTCAAGCGCCCGCGCGCAACGCCTGGGCGAGGACTGGCTGGAGCCTTTCTTTCATTTCCGCAGTTCGAAATATTTCCGCTCGCGACTGGTCAGCATGAAGATCGCGCCGCCGGAGTCCCTGAATGACCGGCCGGGTTTGAATGTCGAAGGGCCGCCCAAATACGCTCCGCCAAACTTCATCCGTCTGAGCCGCGCGGGCGGCAGCGTTTCCTGGGCCATCGGCGCCGCGCCGACCGCGGGTCCGACTCCGACCGTGTGGGTGGAGCAAGATCAATTCGTCGTGCGCAAAGTGCGCGGCGCCAATCAAACGGTCATGAAAGCCGATGACTATCAGAAGTTCGACACGTCGATGTGGTATCCGAAAAATATTACGTATTCATTCGGCCCGTACACCGTACGCACGACGACCCTGTCGGTCAAATCGCTCGGTAAAGTCGGCGGCGACCGCCTGAAAGCGGGTTCGCTCGTCGGATCTCGCGATGCTTTGAAAATTCCGGACATGGACGGCGTGCGCGAGTTTTATTCGAGATTCAGATGAATCCCGAGCTCTATCTGGTCGCGGTCAATTCCCCCTTACCGCAACCGCTCACTTATTTGGCGCCCGAAGACGGACGAAAACTCGAGCGCGGCCAACCGGTCACGATACCGCTGGGCTCGCGCAAAGCTTCGGGCGTGATCGTCCGGCCCGCGACCGAACGGCCACCGGCCGATATCGTCCTAAAGCCCATCCTCGGACCGATCCACGATCGTCCCCCGATTCCCCAGGCGTACATGGATTGGCTCGAGTGGCTCGCGCAGTATTACATCTATCCGCTCGGCCACATGCTCGAGACGGTCTTTCCTCCTCTGGAAAAAACACCGAAGATCCCGCGCGCGAGCAAGAAATCACCCCCCGTTAAAGACTATGCCGAGCGCACGCCGCCGCCGCCGCTCACCATGGATCAGATGAAGGTCCTTCAAGACATCCAATCGCAGCCCGGTTTTCACACCCACCTGGTGCACGGGGTGACCGGCTCGGGAAAAACCGAAATCTACCTGCACTTGCTCGAAGAGGTATTGAAATCCGGCAAGCAAGGCCTGGTGCTCGTTCCGGAAATTTCGCTCACCCCGCAGCTGATCGATCGTTTCTCGAAGCGTTTCCCGGGCGAGGTCGCGGTTCTGCATTCGCATCTTACGCCTCGGGAGAAAACCACCCAGTGGTGGAACATGGTCGATAAGAAACGCCGTATTTTGATCGGCGCCAGATCGGCTCTGTTCTGCCCGCTCCCCGATCTGGGCATCATCGTCCTCGACGAGGAACATGAACCCAGCTACAAACAAGACGAAACGCTTCGCTACCATGCCCGCGACGCCGCGATCGTGCTGGCCTGTAAACTCGATATTCCGATCGTGCTCGGCTCCGCCACGCCTTCGCTGGAATCGTGGAACAACGCCCAACAGGGCAAGTTCCGCCTGCACAGCATCACTCAACGCGTGAACGCGCGGCCCTTGCCGGAAATCGAAGTCGTCGATCTGCGCCAGGAACACCGCCGCCGTAAAGACGAACCATCGGAATTGCCGTTTTGGCTTTCGGACCGCTTATATGACGAACTCGTGCACGTGTTTCAAAAGAACGAACAAGCCGCCTTGTTTTTGAACCGGCGCGGAGTCGCGCAGACCGCGCAATGCCACGCGT
>DAISHW010000114.1:0-6092 GCA_036822295.1 Bdellovibrionales bacterium
CGATTAAGACGTTGGAATTCGCCTCGGCGCCTTTGTCGATCATCTCGTAAAGCTGGCGCATCTTGGGGCTATTGCCGACCAGCCCGTGAAAACGGCGCGTGTCCGTCACGCTCGAACGCAGATCCAACAGCGATTTTTCCAAAGCTTTGAACTTCAGAGCGCGATTGCAGACCACCTCGAGCTCGGTCAGGTTCAAGGGCTTGGTGATGTAGTCGAACACGCCTTTCTTCAAGGCGTTGGCGGCGATTTCGGCCGATCCGTAAGCCGTGATCAGGATCAATGGTAAATCTATTTGGTTTTGAGCCAGGGATTGCATCAGGCCCAGGCCCGTTCCGTCGTTCAAGCGCAGATCCGAAACAATCAAATCGATTTGATCGCGATGTTCCAGTATATACTTGGTGCCGCTGGCCAGCGTTTCGAAGCAGCGAATTTCGTGTCCTAAGTCTTCGAAGAAAACTTTGAGCAGGTCGTGAATCGCGATATCGTCGTCGACGATAACAAAGCGCGCCATAGAACCTCCCGACTCCAGTTTGCGAGGCAGGTTGCCTCAATATTGAGGCTGATTGCCTCAGATTTTCCCAATTTGAAAATGCCGGGCTAAATAATGCAAGTCCTATTTGGCACCGCTATTGCTCTGTTCCTGAAGCACCACAGCATCTGGAGGATGTATGCTCCAATCGATCCCTGTCATGAGGACAGAGAAACACAAGCCGTTGCGGTTGACGACCGCGCCGAAGTCGCTGCTGGTGATCGAAGACGACCTTTCCATGATCCAGTTCATCGACACCATACTCGACGATTTGAAGCCCGATCTTGAATGGGAATACGTCACGAGCGGGGAAAAAGCGATCGAGCTGATTCGCCGCCGCGGCAGTTTTTGCGGCGACATGCCCTATAGCTTGATCATCACCGACATTTTCCTGGAAGGCGAAATGACCGGTTTTGACGTGTGGCTGGAGTGCAATCAGAAATTTCCGGACATGCCTTTCGTGATCACGTCGTGCCTTTCGTTTGACCGCTATTTTTCAATTTTACGCGGGGTAACAAATTGCCCGGTTTATTTGCCCAAGCCTTTGACGGTGAGCCGCACGCAATCGGTCATCGAGGAATATTTCTAAGCGTCAATCTCAGGCGGAGATCTCAGGAGGAGATATGAGCATACGGTTCGTGGCCCAAGACGTGAAATGGACCGAATCCATGATGGAATGCGTAAGGAACAGGGTTCTTAAGCCCCTTGACCGCCAACTGACGGGCGGCGACTTCGAATTGTCGATACATTTGCGCGTCAAGGGCGACCCCCGCGATTCGCGCTTCGTTATGTCGGTCGTTCTGCAAACGTTCAACGGGTCCGGAAACGAGGTGGTCCGCTTCGAGGGAAGCGACTTCCGTACGGTGACGGATGAGGTTTCGCGCGCGCTCGGCTCGCGTCTACGGCACCGTAAAGCATTTCCCAAGAGAAAGTTCAATCCGTTTAGTTTATTTAGTTTTGAGCGCGGTCAAAACGCCGTACAAAGGTCGGCCGTTTCGTTTTGATACGTGATTTACCGCGACTGGACTGGACGGGACTGCCCCAACGTCGGCCGAGTCCGTGAAAGATCACGACCTTCGCCGCAAATGACTCAACTTGGGTCGGTGACCTTAAGTTTAGATCTCGTTTAACCGGATTTCTGCCGACAAGTCCATAGGTTAACCTTTTAGCTAAAGATTACAATGGAAGTATCACGCGGAACGTCAGTTGCCGTTACAGTAAAATTTAACATTGCCCGAGCGATGCTCGCGGCGCTTCTCGCGTTTTCTGTCGCGTGCTCCAAAGGCAACGAATCCATCGACAAGTTCATCGGCGATTCCGATGGCGCCACTCCCGAGCCCGCGTACGCTCTTGATTTCGATCCTCCCAGTTACGATTTCGGAAGCTTGATCACGACGGCGACCACGCCGCTCAACAAATCCGTCACGGTCAAGAACAACACGGGCGTTACGCTCTTTTTGACCAGCGTGACCGGCACGGCGTCGCCGCACTTCACGATGGTTTCTGAAACCTGCACGTCGATGACGACCGGCATGACCAACGGTTCCTCGTGCAGCATGGTCGTTGAGTTCTTGCCGCGCGGCGGTGGCTTGCATAACTTCGCCGTGAATATCGCGTACGGTTTGGTGACGGGCGCGACCGATCGCACGGGCGCCGCGAACTTCCTTGGAACGGGCGCGCTGCCGGCGGATCTGATCATCAGCGACGGGCCGACGTTCAACTTCGGCGACATTGTCGTGACCGCGGTCGCGGAAAAATCCCTGACCGTCACCAACGCCGGCAATATAGATGCCACGGGGCTGAGCGGCGCGGGTCTGGCCGCTCCCTTTGATTTCAAAGGCGGCTCTTATCCGGGCGTCGGCGGCACTTGCGGAGCCGCGCTGGCCGCGAGCACTTCATGTACTTTGGTCGTCACGTTCTCGCCCGCGGCGACGGGGGTGGCGAACGACGCGATCGAACTCACCTATCATAACGGTGACACGGTCACGACGAGCACGCGCAATATCACGGGTAACGGCGCGACTCCGGCCGTATTGTCGATCAGCGACGCTCCCGGTTTCGATTACGGCACTTATGCCGTCGGCGCGACGGCGGACAAAGCTTTCACGATCAACAATTCCGGCGGCGTCAGCGCGATCGGCGTCAACGGCACGGGACTCAACGCTCCCTTCGTATTCAAAGGCGGCGGTTATCCCGGCGTCGGCGGCACGTGCGGGGCGACCATCGCTTCGGGCGCGACGTGTACGGTGGTCGCATCGTTCGCGCCGGGCGCGGTCGGCACGTTCAACGACGACATCGAAATCAACTATAATGACGGTTTGAACGCTCAGATGATCAACCGTGCCGTCCAAGGCACGGCGGTCACGCCCGCGGCTCTGACCATCAGCAACGGGCCGGCTTACGACTACGGCACGCTGATCGTGACGGGCACGGCCGATGCGGTATTGACGGTCACGAATACGGGCGATTTCAACGCGAGCTTCGTCGTCGGCTCGGGCCTGGCGGCGCCGTTCAGCTTCAAAGGCGGAACTTTCCCCGGCACGGGCGGCACTTGCGCTTCGAGCCTGGTGCCGGCCGCGAACTGCACGGTCGTCGTGACTTACGCTCCGACGGCGGCGGGTTCTTACACGAACACTCTGCGCATCGATTACTCAAACGGCGCGACGGCGCAGAACGTGACTCGCGTTCTGCAGGGGTTGGCCGTGAACGCCGCGGCTCTGGCGATCAGCGACGGCCCGACTTACGATTACGGCACGCGCCCGACAGGAAGCTCGACGGACAAATCGTTTACGATCACCAACACCGGCGGTACGCCGGCGACTTTGATGCTCGGTACGGGCCTGGCCGCTCCCTACTCGTTCAAGGGCGGTTCGTATCCCGGCACGGGCGGCACTTGCGCGGCGACTTTGAACCCGTCCTCGACATGCTCGGTCGTCATTACATACGCGCCGGCAACGACGGGTACGCATGCGGATGCGCTCGAAATGAATTACGACAACGGACTCTCGGCGGTGATGTCGTCGCGTCCGATTACCGCGCTGGGCGTCGCGCCCGCCAACCTCGCGATCAGTGACGGTCCGACTTACGATTACGGCCAACAACCGATCGGTAAGTCGACGGACAAGACGTTTACGATCACCAACACCGGCGGGTTCGGAGCAGCTTCGATCTCGGGTTCGGGTCTGGCCAGTCCGTTCTCGTTCAAAGGCGGGGTCTTCCCGGGTATGGGCGGAAACTGCGGAACGACTTTGGCGGCCGGCGCGAATTGTCAGATGGTCGTGACTTATGCGGTTTCCGCGGCCGCGACCGACACCGATACGATTGAAATCGGCTACAACGACGGGGTTGCCGTTCAAGGCTCGAATCGCGACGTCATCGGAACCGGCGTCACCCCCGCGTCGGTCACCATCACCGACGGACCGGCTTACGATTTCGGCGCGGTGGCGACCGGTAAGGTCGTCGAGAAAACCCTGACCCTGGCCAATGCGGGAACCTTCAATGCGACGGGCATGACGGGCACGGGCCTGGCGGCGCCGTTCACGTTCAAAGGCGGGACTTATCCGGGCACGGGCGGCACTTGCGGCAACACGCTGGTCGGCGGCGCGAACTGCACGGTCGTCGTCGCGTTCGCGCCCGTGTCGACCGGAACGCTTTCGGATACTCTTGAGGTTTACTATTTCAACGGAGTGAACGCGCAACTCAGCAGCCGCGCTCTGCAAGGCGTCGGCACGCTGCCCGCGACGCTCGCGATCAGCGACGGTCCGACTTACAGCTTCGGCACGCTCGCGTACGGGGCCTCGTCGATCAAATCGTTCACCGTAACGAATATCGGCGGCGTTTCGGCGTCGACCATCGCGGGCACGGGATTGGCCGCGCCGTTCACGTTCGTCGGCGGCGCTTATCCGGGTACGGGCGGCGACTGCGGCACCGCGCTCGCGCCGAGCGGCACGTGCACGATCACGGTGGAATACAATCCGACGCTCGCGGGCACGCATAGCGACACGATCGAAATCAATTACTTCGACGACGTGAACAATCAATCGTCGACTCGTAACGTGGCCGGCATCGCGGTGACGCCGGCGAACCTGGGCATCAGCCACGGACCGACATACAATTTCGGTTTGGTAGCGGTCGGCGGCGCCAGCGAGGTCACGCTGACCGTCACGAACTCGGGCCAATTCGCGGCCAGCGCCATGTCGGGCGGCGGACTCGCCCTTCCTTATATATTCAAAGGCGGAACTTATCCGGGTACGGGCGGCACTTGCTCGAGCAATTTGAACGCGGGCCTGTCGTGCACGATCGTCGTACGCTATTCGCCGTCGGCGACGGGCACGCAGACCGACACGGTCGATCTGTCTTACTTCAACGGCGCTTCGGCGCAAGTGTCGAACCGCGATCTGAGCGGCACGGGCGCCGCGCCCGCGTCGCTGGCGATCAGCGACGGTCCGCTACATGACTACGGCTCGGTGGCGACCGGCGGTTTCGCGGACAAGACCTTCACGATCAATAACTCGGGCGGCGTGGCCGCGACCTCGATCACGGGTTCGGGTCTGGCCAGCCCGTATACGTTCAAAGGCGGAACGTATCCCGGCACCGGCGCGACATGCGGCGCGATTCTGAATGCCGGAGCGACTTGCACGATCACGGTGACTTACTCGCCGAGCGCCACGGGCGCGTCGGCCGACACCATCGATGTCTCTTACAATAACGGCGCATCGGCGCAGACCGCTTCGCGCGACGTACAGGGTATGGGCGTGAATCCGGCATCGCTCTCGTTTTCGGACGGCCCGACCTTCGATTACGGCGCGATTCCCGCGACCGGTTCGAGCGAGAAGATCTTCACCGTTACGAACAGCGGCAACTACGACGCCAGCGCCATGAACGGCGCGGGCCTGGCGGCGCCGTTCACGTTCAAGGGCGGGGCTTACCCCGGCACGGGCGGATCTTGCGGCGTCACGCTGGCCATGGGCGCGACGTGTACGGTGGTGGTCGTCTTCGCGCCGGCGACCGTCAACACATTCTCGGATACCATCGAGCTCACGTACTTCAACGGCGCGACTTCGCCGACCGCCCTGCGCGGCGTACAAGGCGTGGGCGCGACAGCGGGCAGTTTGACGATCAGCGACGGTCCGACGTTCAATTTCGGCAGCTGGCCGAACGGCGACACGCGCGAAAAAGTCTTCACCGTCACGAACGGCGGCGGCGTGCCCGCGACCGCGATTACCGGCGGCGGCCTGGCGAGTCCGTACACGTTCAAAGGCGGCGCGTATCCCGGCACCGGCGCGACATGCGCGGCGGCGCTGAACGCGGGCGCATCGTGCACGATCGTGGTTCAGTATTCGCCGTCGGTCTTGGGCACGAGCAGTGACACGATCGAGTTGAATTATCACAACGGTTTGATCGCCGCGGTGTCGAATCGCGACGTGACGGGGACTTCGGTTCCGCCGGCGGACCTGACGATCAGCGACGGCGCGACCTACGATTTCGGCACGGTGGCGGTCGGCGCGAGCGCGCAGAAGTCGTTGACGATCACCAACTCAGGGGGCGTCACCGCGACCGCGAT
>DAISHW010000114.1:6102-7668 GCA_036822295.1 Bdellovibrionales bacterium
GCGATGAACGGCTCGGGTCTGGCGGCGCCGTTCACGTTCAAAGGCGGCGCTTATCCGGGCGCGGGCGGCACTTGTTCGACGACGTTGAATCCGACGAATTCATGTACGGTCATTGTCGTTTACGCGCCGACCGCGACGGGCGTTCAGACGGACACCGCCGACATCGGCTTTCATAACGGCGTCAGCACGCAGACATCCTCGCGCGGCGTGCAGGGAACGGGCGCGGCCCCCGCGCTCTTGAGCTTGAGCGACGGTCCGACGTTCGATTACGGCAACACGCCGGTCGGTTCCAACAACGACAAATCGTTCACGGTCACCAACTCGGGCGGCGTGCCCGCCGTTTCGATGAGCGGCGGAGGCCTGGCGGCCCCCTACTCGTTCAAAGGCGGAACTTATCCGGGCACGGGCGGCACTTGCGCCGCGACGTTGTCGGCGAGCGCGACGTGTACGGTCGTGGTCACGCTTTCTCCGACGGTGACGGGCACTCCGGCCGATACGATCGAGATTTCGTATAACGACGGCGTCGGCGCGCAAATGGCCTCGCGCGCGTTGACGGGCACGGCGGTACCGCCGGCGGTGCTGTCGATCAGCGACGGCCCGACGTTCAGCTTCGGCACGCAAGCCAACGGATCCTTGAACGACAAGACCTTCACGATCAGCAACACCGGTTCGTTCTCAGCGACCTCTTTGAGCGGCTCGGGCCTGGCGGCCCCGTATTCGTTCAAAGGCGGCTCTTATCCGGGCACGGGCGGCACGTGCGGCGTCACTCTAGTCAACCGCAATACGTGCACGATCGTCGTGACGTACGCGCCCACGGCCAGTGGTGCCCATACCGACACGATCGAAGTCGCTTACTACGACGGCGCGGCGAACTCGCAAGTCACGCGCGCCTTGCAAGGCGCGGGCGCGCCGCCGGCGTTGCTGGCGATTTCGGACGGTCCGACTTACAATTTCGGCACGAAAGCGACGACTTCGACCACCGAGAAATCGTTCACGGTCACCAACTCGGGCGGCGTGCCGGCGACTTCGATCGCCGGCTCGGGCCTGGCGGCGCCGTTCACCTTCAAAGGCGGTTCGTATCCCGGCGTCGGCGGATCTTGCGGCGCGACTCTGGCCGCTTCGGGCACGTGTACGATGATCGTGGTCTACAATCCGGCGGCCACGGGTTCGCAGAGCGACACTCTGGAGCTCGATTACAACGACGGCGTGAGCGCGAATTCGACCAACCGCCCGATGCAAGGCACGGGCGCGGCGCCGGCCGCGATCACGATTTCGGACGGTCCGACTTACGACTACGGCACGCTGGCGGCCGGCGGTACCGCCGACAAATCCTTCACTCTGAACAACACCGGCGGCGTGCCGGCGACGACCATGAGCGGCTCGAGTTTAACTGCTCCGTTCACCTTCAAAGGCGGTTCGTATCCGGGCACGGGCGGCACGTGCACGGCGACATTGAACGCGACGAACAGCTGCACGATCGTGGTCACTTACGCCCCGACGGTCGCGGGTTTACATAGCGACACGATCGACGTCACGTTCAACGACGGCGTGGGCGCGACGACCTCT
>DAISHW010000114.1:7678-7917 GCA_036822295.1 Bdellovibrionales bacterium
CCGGTACCGCCGTCCCTCCGGCGTTGCTCGGGATCAGCGACGGCCCGAGTTACGATTACGGCACGATTCCGGCCACGGCCACGGTCGACAAAGTATTGACGGTCACCAACTCCGGCTCGCTGGCGGCTACGACGGTGGCGGGTTCGGGCCTGGCGGCGCCGTTCACGTTCAAAGGCGGCGCTTATCCGGGCACGGGCGGCACGTGCGGCGGCAGCTTGAATGCCGGCGCGAATTGCACG
>DAISHW010000115.1:0-7868 GCA_036822295.1 Bdellovibrionales bacterium
AATCGGTAAGGGACGGCGAATAAACCGCGCCGCCCGCGCACGGCCCCATGATCGCGCTGATCTGCGGAACCACCCCCGAGGTCATGACGTTGCGAAGGAAGATATCCGCGTAACCGCCCAGGGCCTCGACGCCCTCTTGAATGCGGGCGCCGCCCGAATCGTTCAAGCCGATCACCGGCGCGCCGTTCTTCACGGCCATATCCATGATCTTGATGATCTTATTGGCTTGGGTGCGCGACATCGACCCGCCGAAGACCGTGAAGTCCTGGCTGTACACATACACGATCTTGCCGTTCACGCGACCGTAGCCGGTGATGACGCCGTCTCCGGCGATTTTTTGCGCGTCCATGCCGAAGTTGGTCGAACGATGGGTGACGAATCTGTCGATTTCAACGAATGAACCGGGGTCAAGAAGCACGTCCAGGCGCTCGCGCGCGGTCAGGCGGCCGCCTTGCTTGTGTTTGGCGATGCGATCCGCTCCGCCGCTGACGAAAGCGCTCTCGTTGCGATTCTCCAAATCCTGGAGTTTCGCGGCCGTCGTGTTCAGGGTGGTCGGTTGAATTTCAGTTTCCATTTAAAACCCCTATAAATAAATCAAGGATAGTTGCGGCCGTAAAGCCGCGGGAACGGAATCGTCTCGCGCACGTGTTGAACGCCGCAAATCCACGACACGGCCCGCTCGATGCCCATGCCGAATCCCGCGTGCGGGAACGTGCCGTATTTACGCAAATCCAAGTACCATTCGAAATCTTTGACGCTCAATCCGTGCTCGCCGATCTTGCGCACGAGCGTCTCGTAGCTTTCTTCGCGCTGTCCGCCGCCGATGACTTCGCCGTAACCTTCGGGCGCCAGCAAATCGCAGCTCATGGAGTAGCCGGCTTCGTTCGGATCTTCTTTCATGTAGAAGGCCTTGATCGCGGACGGGAAGTGGTGGACGAAGACGGGCTTTTCAAACTTCGAGCTGATGATCGTCTCGTCGCCCGCGCCGAAATCGCCGCCCACATCGAACGCGGGATTCTCTTTCAAGATCATTTCGACCGCTTCTTTGTAGTGCAGGCGAGGGAAAGGCGCCTTCACCGGCTTGAGCTTTTCGACGTCGCGCTCGAGCGCCTTCATTTCGTCGGGGCAATTGGTGATCGTGCGCTGCACGACGTACTCCACGAATTGTTCGGCGAGTTCCATGTTGTCGTAAATGTCGTTGAACGCGACTTCCGGTTCGACCATCCAGAATTCGATCAGGTGGCGGCGGGTCTTGGATTTCTCGGCCCTGAAGGTCGGACCGAAACAGTACACTTTGCCGAAAGCCGCGGCCGTGGCTTCCATGTAGAGCTGACCGCTCTGGCTTAAAAACGCTTTGTCGTCGAAGTATTGCGTTTGGAACAGGGTCGTCGTGCCCTCGCACGCGTTCGGCGTGAAGATCGGCGCGTCGGTCAGCGTGAATCCGCGGCCGTCGAAGAAGTCGCGGACGGCGCGCACGATTTCGGACCGCACGCGGATCACCGCGTGCTGACGCTTCGAACGCAACCACAAATGGCGATTGTTCATCAAGAAATCAGGGCCGTGCTCTTTGGGCGTGATGGGATACTCCGGCGCCACCGCGTAAATGTGCAGCTCGCGCGCGCCGATTTCAAAGCCACCCGGGCTGCGCGGCTCGGTTTTCACGACGCCGGTGACTTTCACGCAGGCTTCCTGGGTGAGTTTTTCGAAGTCGTTGAACGCCGCTTCGTCGCACTCGCCGCGGAAGTAAACGCATTGAGCGATGCCCGTGCCGTCGCGAAGCAGTAGGAACTTGATTTTACCCGAAGAACGGTGATTGTAGACCCAGCCGTTCAATGTCACAGTCTTGCCGACGTGATCTTTCAGATCCGAAATGTAAACCCTCATCGACTTGGTCTAACATGGGGGTTTTAGGTTGTGAACTGGGGCTGCCAGTGCAGAGCGTTACGGAGCGAGTAACGCGCGTAGTTCCGTGAGCGCGGTTGTCAGATCCAGGCGACCTTGGGACGCGTTCAAGTAGCTCGGATTGTGATAGGCCGAAAGGAAAAGCGCCTCGCGAATTTGATCGACCGTGGCCGTCGGTTCGGCCCCCATCAGAATCGCGATCGCACCCGCAACGAAGGGCGTCGCCATGCTCGTGCCGCTCGATTCCATCATCTCGCCGCCAGGAAATGTCGAAACGATCAGCGTGCCGGGCGCGAAGATGTGCACGTTTTTCACCCCGTAGTTCGAATAGCGCGCCATGGAGTCCATTTGGCCCGTCGCCCCCACCGTGATCTGACCGGGAAGGTTGAAAGACGCCGGGTACATGAACGAGCGATCGATGTTGAGCTCCTCATTGCCGGACGCCGAGACGAACGCGACGCCTTTGTCGGCCAGCGTGCGGATCACTTCGCGCAGAGTGCGCGAGCACGCCGAGCCGCCCCAGCTGGCATTGATGACTTTGGCGCCCCTGAGCACCGCGTACTTGATCGCGGCCACGCCGTTGGACATGTTGCCGTTTCCGCCTTCGCCCAAAAAGGCGACGGGAAGGATTTTGGCTTTCGGCGCGAGGCCCTGCACATAACCGGCCGCGCGCGCCTGCGAGTCGTTGTGCTCGGCCGCGATGATGCCGGCGACATGCGTGCCGTGGAAGTCGTTGTCGCCGGTCAGGCCGCGGTCTTTGGCGAAATTGTATCCGTAAGCGTCGTCGATGAAACCGTTGCCGTCGTCGTCAACGCCGTTGGTGGCCCGGTTGCGCCCGCGCTCGTCGACTCCCGTTTCATCCAAATTCACGACGATGCGGTCGCGCAGCTGCGGATGTTCGATATCGACGCCCGTGTCGACAACGGCGACGATCACGTCCGCGCCATACAGATTCTGCTGCCACAGGCTCTCGACGCCGACGCGAATCGGTCCCCAGTTGTCCGCGAAGGCGGCCTTCTTGTTCACGCCGGGATTTCCCGCGAAGGGAACGCCGCGCACGCGGAAGTCGTGTTCGGCAAAGGCGATACGGTCGCGATTTTTTTCCAGGAAGCCGTCGATGAAGTCATCTTTGGATTCGGCCTCGACGACCTCGGTCGTGCCGTCGACGTATTGAACGAGAAAGCGCTTGGGGATCACGTCGGCCGCGCATTCGCCGCTGGCGGTCTGGAAGGTTCCGCCCCCTCCGCCTCCGCCGCCCCCGCAAGCGGTTAATGCGAAAGTGAAAAAAAGCAGCGCGAGCGGGCGGATGTCACGAAGCATGCAATCCCCTTCCTGGAGATCCGGTGTCGGGGCGGGTGGAGCCCCTTTAAGTATTGTGCTTCGAGGGTGAAATAGCGGTTAGTCCAATTCCGAAAGCGTTACATAAGCGTTACGCCGGAGCTAAATTCTGGACGGTGCGAAGGGCTAGTCGGAGAGGCGCGCTCGCAACCGCGAGAGCTCCGCGCGGGCCAGGGCGTTTACGGCCGCGCGGTCATAGATTCGGTGGCGGCCGTCGCGAACGATGGCGCGGCCGTCGATGAACACGTCACGCACGTCGCGCCCGGTGCACGAGTAAACGAGCGCGGAGTAAGGATCGTCGACGCTGGCGACGCCGGCGTGATCGCGTTTAACGACGACGACGTCGGCGCGCTTGCCGACCTCGAGCGAACCGATACGGTCCAAAGCGCCGAGGACGTCCGCTCCGCCGAGTGTCGCGAGTTCGAACGCTTGGCGCGCGGGCAACGCCGTCGGACCGAAGATCGGCTTTTGCAGCAGGGCCGCCAGCCGCAATTCGACGAAGGCGTCCATTTGGTTGTTGCAAGGCGCGCCGTCCGAGCCTAACGCGACCTTCATGCCCTTTTTCAAGTAGGCGTGGATGCGGGCGACGCCGCTGGCGAGCTTCAAATTCGAACTCGGGCAATGGGCCAGGCCCGCGCGCGATTTCACCATGTCGGTGATTTCCGCGGCGTTCAGGTGAATGCCGTGCGCGATCACGGATTTTTCATTCAGGCAGCCGATCTTTTTCAGGAACTGCACGTTGCCCGTCTTCGTGCGTTTGCGGACCAGCGCGACCTCGCCTTTGTTTTCAGACGCGTGAGTATGAAAAATAAGACCGTGGGTTTCTTGAAGTTTGCGGCTCGCTTTCAAAATCTTATCCGTGCACGAGATGACGAAGCGCGGACTGACGGCATATTCGATCAGCGGCGTTTTCTTATGCCAATCGCGGATGAGCTTTTCGCTGTATTCGAGCGCCTCTTCGGTCTTTTGGTGAAGCGGGCCCGACGTCGACTTCATATCCATCAAGCAATTGCCGCCCCAGTAGCGGATGCCGGAGCGATTGGCCTCTTCGAACACCACGTGATGCAGTTTCGTCGTGCCCATATCGAGAATCGCGGTCGTGCCGCTCAGCTGCATCTCGAGCAATCCGAGTTGGGCCGAGGCGCGCAGCGAGTTCTGATCGTGAGCGTTTTCCATCGGCCAGATTTTTTCTTCGAGCCAATCGAGCAGCTCCAGATCGTCCGCGAGCCCGCGGAACAGCGTCTGGCAAAGATGCACATGCGCTTGAATCAGGCCCGGGATCACGAAGGTGTCGCGGGCGTCGATCGTTTCTTCGTCGGGTCGCGCGCGAAGATTCGCTCCGATTTCGGCGATCGTTCCGGCGCGCAGGCGCACGTCCGCGTCTACGATCTCCCGCCCGGAATTCATGGTGACGACGGTCCCGCCGCGGATCAAGGTGGCGCTCATTTGAGTTTCTGATATCCGCGGGTGAAGGCGAGCAGCGCGCGAATGAATTTGCTTTCGACTTTCCCGGCGACTTCTTTCACCTCTTCGTGCGAAAGTTTGGTTTTGGAAAGTCCGGTGCCCAAGTTCGTGATGCAACTCAGGCCCGCGACGCGCATCCCCGCATGGCGCGCGGCGATCACTTCCGCGACCGTCGACATGCCGACGCTCCCGCCGCCGATCTTGCCGTAAAAGGAAATCTCGGCCGCCGTTTCGTAAGTCGGGCCCATGACGCCGACGTAGACGCCGACGCTGGCGCGCGCTTTCTCTTTACGAAGGGCTTCGCGCAGCAGCCGGATCAGTTGCGGATCGTATGGCGCGGTCATGTCCACGAAGCGGGGACCGTAATTCCAGTTCGGTCCGCGCAAAGGGTTTTCGCCCGTCAAGTTGATATGATCTTTGATCACCATGAAGTCGCCCGGCTTCATGGTTTTCTTCAAGCCCCCGGCGGCGTTCGTCACGACCAGCGTCTTCACGCCGAGAGCCGCGAGCGTGCGCGTCGGATAAATCACCTGGTCGAAATCCAAGCCTTCGTAAGCGTGCAAACGGCCTTGCAAAACCGCGACGGGAATCCCCTCGAGCGTGCCCAAGATCAGTTGGCCCGGATGACCTTCGACGGTGGCCGGGGCGAAGTGCGGGATTTCCTTGAACGGGATTTGGGCGACCGCGTTCACTTGTTTGGCGAACCCGGAAAGTCCCGAGCCGAGCACGAAACCCAGCCGGGGGTGCAGAGAGGAACGCTTGTTGAGAAACGCGGCGGTCTCGTTCAAACGCGATTCGACGTCCATCATGGGTTGAGCACCTTTGCGATCAAGGCGGATCGCGGTTCGGGTTGGTCCGTGATCGTAAAGCTCGCCATAAGCTCGGGCAGGGCGGCCTTCACGCGTTTGTCGCCGGAATGATAAAGTTCGAACAGTGGCGCGTGTCTCTTCACGCGCTGACCTTGGTGACAAAAGATCTCGATGTCCGCGCCCAAGTCGAGTTTTTCGGTCCGGTGCCTGCGGCCCGCGCCCAGGTGCACGCCAGCCAAGCCGATCTTTTCGACGTTGAGATAGTGAAGGTATCCGTCTTTCGGAGCCTTAACGACATGGCGTTTCGAGGCGAATTTCAGCGGCCGCGCCAGGCTGCCGCCCTGGGCTTTGACGAGCTCGGCGAATTTTTCGCGGGCCTGGCCGCTATTTAAAAGTTTTTCGGCGATGCCGCGGCCTTCTTCGACGGATTTCGATTTCTTGCCCAGGTGAATCATTTGCGCGGCCAAGCTCAGCGTCAGTTCGCGCGTGTCTTCGTAAAGCGGGAGCGTTTTGCCTTCCATGATGTCCAGGCATTCCCGCACTTCGAGCGCGTTGCCGACGAAGCGTCCCAGCGGTTCATCCATTCGGGTCAACATCGCGACCACGTTTTTTCCGCAGAGCTTGCCGATGTCCATCAAAGCTTCGGCGAGCCGGCGACTTTCTTCGACGGATTTCATGAACGCGCCGGAGCCGAACTTCACGTCGAGCACGAGTGCGCTCATGCCCTCGGCCAGCTTCTTCGACATGATGCTGCCGCAGATCAGCGGCAGCGAATCCACCGTGCCGGTGACGTCGCGAAGCGCGTAGAGTTTGCGATCGGCGGGGCAGATCTTTTCGGTTTGGCCGATGATCGCGGTGCCGATCTTTTCGATCTGCTTTTGGAAGGCTTTGAGCGTCAGCCCGACTTTGAATCCGGAAATGCTTTCCAGTTTGTCGAGCGTTCCGCCGGTGTGCGCAAGGCCGCGGCCGGCCATCATCGGCACGGGGACTCCGGCCGCGGCGACGAGCGGGGCGACGATCAGACTCGTTTTGTCGCCGATGCCGCCCGTGCTGTGCTTGTCGACGCTCGTGCCCAGGTGGGACAGGTCCAGCACGACGCCCGAGTCGCGCATCTCGAGCGTGAACGCGGCGGTTTCGTCCGCCGTCATGCCTTTGAAACAAACGGCCATGAGCCAGGCGGCCATTTGGTAGTCGGGAATCTTGTCGCGCGCGTAGGATTGGATCAGAAAATGGATCTCTTCGCGCGTGTGCGCGTGCCCGAATCTTTTCTTGCGGATCAACTCCGCCGGCAGGAATTCCATCAGTAATTTCCCGGCTGGACAGGGGTTCCGCCAGGCGCAAGAAGGGCGGCGCCGGCGCTGGCGCCCAGGCGATTGGCGCCGGCTTCGATCATGGCCACAGCGGTTTCATGGTCGCGAATGCCGCCGCTGGCTTTGACGCCCAAGCGATCGCCCACGGTTTTACGCATGAGTTTCACGTGTTCGGCGGTGGCCCCGCCTTTGGCGAATCCCGTCGACGTTTTGACGAACAAGGCGCCGGCGCGCTCCGCGATCCTGCAAGCATTGACGATTTCGGCATCGCTCAATAGCGCGGTTTCCAGAATCACCTTCACGATCCGCACTTGCGCGGCTTTCACCACTCCGGCGATGTCATTCTCGACGGCCGCGAAGTTCCCGTCTTTGAGCGCTCCGATATTCATCACCATGTCGAGTTCGAGCGCACCGTCCGCGACGGCGCGAACCGCTTCGAGCGCTTTCACTTCGGCGCGGTGGGCGCCGGACGGAAAACCAATCACCGTGCACACGTTGACTCGCGAGTTTTTTAAAAATTCCGCGGCGATGGCCACGCGGTAAGGTGAAACGCAGACGCTGGCGAATTTGTATTTGTCCGCTTCGTCGCAAAGTTTTTCGATTTCGGCGCGCGTGGCGGCGGGTTGCAAAAGCGTGTGGTCGATCATGGCGGCGAGCGCGCTTTGCGTTAGCGGGCGCATAAAGTCCTTTCCAACATCGCCCCCACGCCTTAACTTTGTTTTGATGGAGGACCTCACCAAACACTACTTGATTTCTGGCCGAGTTCAAGGCGTTGGGTATCGGGCCTTCGCGGAGAGGGAGGCGCGCGGTTTGGGCCTTAAAGGTTGGGTGCGGAATCTTGCCGATGGTAGAGTGGAAGCCTGCGCCCGGGGACCCAAATTGCTTTTAGGACGTTTCGAAGCGATGTTGCGCGCGGGGCCGGCATCGGCGCGGGTGGAAAGCCTGGCGGTCACGAATTGGGATGCCCAAGAAGCGCTCAATGATTTCGAATTGCGAAAGGAAAATGAATGAAGCCAATCCGCCGAATGATCGCGATCGCCACCGT